>CAYSIU010000001.1:0-14801 GCA_964431095.1 uncultured Chitinophaga sp.
CCGCCGACACAAGGATTTTCAGTCCTTTGCTCTACCGACTGAGCTACCGCACCATAATTCTTCTGCCAACTGAGTGCAGATGATCCACCACAGGTGGATGTCTGCATCCAGACCAGCTTCGCTGCGTCTGGACTACCGCACCGCCATTAACTTCTAATGATACCAGGATTTCGAAGCGGGCTGCAAAAATAGGCAGTATTGGGGAAAATCGGAAGACAAATTGATAAGAATCGCCTGGTAACAAGGCCCCTATGGCCTTATTCCTCTTTTTTTCTTACGATCAGGTACCAGTCGTTGTCCAGGGGCAGGTAACCATAGTCATAACAATAGAAATAGATCTTTCCGGTGCGGTTCGTATAGGTATGCGTGATGTATTTGAACCGGAACCCCAACTGCATCAGCTTTTCTTTATTTGCTTTAGCCGAATCACACTCGGGCTGCACCAGGCTTTCCAGGATCCGGCGGTTCTTTCCAAGCGCATGATTGATATTCCTGACAAAATTATTGGGAACGCCCTTTAATTGGTTATTGAAGCTGTTGCGGCAATAATCATCGCAAAACTTCTTATCCACCCGTCCTCTCAGTGGTTTGCTGCAGAGAAGGCAGGTCCTGGTTTCTGTTTGTTGTATGGTTTCTTCGGGGAACATTTTCTCGGTCGGCACAAATATCAATCGACCGCATGTATTTACAAACGTTTTTAAACGTAAATAAAGGGGTAAAAACCGGCTAGGCTTTGTTGTTTACCACATTTTTGTCCCGTCAATTCAACGGCGTTAAAGAAGGATTGACTGAGATAACAATTTTTAAAACAGACCCTCCTGTCACAATGAGGGAGGGTCACAAACCCAAAAACATGTACGCAATTAAAAACAAGGTTCAGTTGATAGGCCACCTGGGCAACAAGCCCGAAATAAAAAATACCGATGGAGGCAAGAAGTTGGCACAGTTCAATCTGGCCACCAATGAGAGCTACCGGAATGCAAAGGGCGAAAAAGTAACCGATACGCAATGGCACCGGGTAGTGGCGTGGGGCAAACTGGCCGAGATCGCCGAAAAGTACCTCGATAAGGGAAAAGAGGTTGCAATTGAAGGAAAACTGGTTAACCGCAGTGGCAACTACATACAAAATGGGCGAAACCAGCACTGACATTGTGTCTGCTCTTTTCGAGAGGTTTAGGTTGTAGTTTTGGGGATGGCCAAAAAAGAAAAACCCCCAAAAGAAAGATCAAAAAAATACGAAGAGAAACTGTCGATAAAAGGAAGTTTCAAAGATGTATTTAAAGTCATTAAAAAGCACAAAGAGAATAAGCAAGCAAAAGGCAAAAAAGATGAATAACTCATTTAAGATATGCCGAGTTTGTGGAACTGAGCTTCTTGGAAGGCCACATAAGCTTTATTGCAACGATAAATGCAGAAATGACTACAACAATGCAATGAATGCAAAAGGAAATTACAGCAGGTATGTCCGTAGCGTAAATAACGCTCTTTTAAAAAATAGGAGAATCTTAATATCGGTTTTACCACCAGACTCGGACATGGCCAGGATAACCAAGGATGGATTGGTTAAAAGAGGGTTCCAATTCAAGTTCAGCACCCATACCCACACAACAAGAACCGGACGTCACTTTATTTACTGTTACGATCTGGGCTATCTTGCTTTGGAAAACGATTGGTATTTGGTTGTAAAAAATGAGTCGAATTAGAACTCTTTTAGTCATTGAAATGTAATCAATTGATAGGTAAGGTTATAAAAAGGTCTTTGAAATATGGTAACACCATTTTATCTTTGGGATAGAAACAGGAAAGGCGCACCTGTCACGTGCGCCCCAGAGTTGCAGCTCTGTTTTCCTGCTGTCACGGCGAGGGGTCATTGAAAGCTTGGGGATATGGCTAATGAGACCAGTCCCGAACTTTACCCTCTAATGTGGGGTTCAAGTCATACATTACTTGACAAAAAACCCCTTCCGTAACGTGCCCCTTTATAGCCTTGGGCGTTGGCATTTAGTATCTTCAAAATCAATTCGTTATCCCGTTTTAAGCCCATAATATTTTCGGCCATTCTTTTCTATCTGATAATATCTTTCATACTTTCCTCTACTATAAGTAATCAGATTTGATCCCACGCTTCGCTGAACTGTGACCCTGGAAGCATTCACATCTGGGTGTTTAATAGCGGCTTCTACCGCCGCCGAGTAGGTAATAGGCTCCCCCGCACGTTCTAAGATGTCTTTGAGAATCTTCCTCCAGCCCACTGAATTCTTTTTGCCACCTACCTTAGAGACGTTCTTTTTCGGTTTTCGCTTTGGGGATTTGGGGGTCTTCACCGGCACCATTGATCCATTAGCTTGCTTTTCGTCTAATTTTGCAAGCTTCTCAGATATACGCTGGGCCTCGATTGCAGCTTCTTTAAGAATTTTTTCTCTCTTAAACTTCAAAAATTCGGCATATTCTTCTTTAGTGAGATTATACCTGTCCATAAATCAGATTTTACCAAAGATAGTGCTTTTCAGATAAAGAGACATATCAGATTCCAAAAAATCTGATAGAAAACATAAACCAGATAAAATTTGTATCTTCATATCTGGGCAAAAAAATATTTTAAAATATTAGGTAGATTTTGGGCGAAGTCTTATCTTTACTCTTGTCAACCTAATCAAAATGAAAGAAGATTTCAAAAGTCTAATTGAACTAAACGATTATTTCAAAGAAGAAAAAACCTGCCATGAATTTTTGGCATTTCAGATTTGGAAAGAAGGAAAACCCGTTTGTCCTTTCTGTGGGTCAACCCATATTTATGTGACAAAGAGCCGAAGCCTCAAACCGTCAAAAAATGGGGTTCCAGAATATCGCTGCGCCAACAAAGACTGCACGAAGAAATTCTCAGTAACAAAAGGAACGATTTTCGAGGCTTCTAAAATTTCTCTGAGAACCTGGTATGCGGCAATCTATTTACTGACTTCTGGGAAAAAAGGAATTAGCAGCGTCCAATTAGCGGATCAATTACATGTAACTCAAAAGACAGCGTGGTTTCTAAATCATCGGATTCGTGAAATGTATAAAGAGGCAGCACCAGAATTGCTTAACGGCATTATCGAGGCCGACGAAACCTACGTTGGTGGCAAAAACAAAAATCGCCATGCGAATAAGAAAAAAGGAGGAAGCGTGGGGGGAAGGCCCCAACCTGATGATAAAACCCCCGTTGTTGGATTATTACAAAGGGATGGCAAGGTATTGACTTTTGTTGTACCTAATACCACTGCCGAAATTTTGCACCCGATTATGGTAGATCACGTGGCTCCTGGGAGCACACTAATAACCGATAGCTTTAAAAGTTACTATGGGTTAGAAAATCACTATACGCATATTAAAGTTAAACCAGACCCTGACACATACAAGACTGGGGGCGAATTACACACGAATGGAATTGAAAATTTTTGGAGCACTTTCAAACGTGGCTATGTTGGCATTTATCATTATATGTCCCCTAAACACCTTCATCGATATACCAATGAATTTGGGTATAGATTTAATAATAGGGAATATTCCGGAGTAGAGAAATTTGCTGATGTAGTAAAAAATAGTGGAAAGGTCAGATTGAATTATAAAAAACTTGTTGGGAATAAGATTTCACCCCAAAAACTAGCCCAAATGAATATAAAATGGGCGGAAGAAAATCCTATTGACTGGCGCGATACAATTAATCCTGATCAAGCCCCGATAGCTGATTAACTACTTCATTTATTAAGATTTGTGGAAAACGAATGGGGAAAGGTGTGAGAAACAAAAATTATCTTTACATCGCCTACCGTGTTGGGTCGTATTTGGAGTACGACCCGATGCATTTTGTCATTATGGGGTTGATAAAATGACTCCCGAATATAACCAAATTCTGGGGAAAACAATTTTATTTTATCAACATTTCAACACCCTACCATGCCTCCTGTAGCATTCAAATCTCAAATTGGTTTCAATCTTACGCCTTCTGATACTCCAATTAATCCACTAAAAGAAGTTGCAGCTTATGAAGCTCTTTGGGCGATAAAGAACACTACTTTTCGATCATTAGCGAACCTGTTTTCGCAAAATCCAGGATCAAGACCATCTGATTTTGTTGAAATTGAAAAAATTGACTATTTCACTAGTATCATTAAATCCTTAATACATGACACTCATAATTTAAATGTTATAATTGATGGCACATTTGATTATCCTCCTAGGCTAAAAGAAGCAAAAGAGCCTGTTGAGCTTTTATATTTTACTGGGATATTAGAGTATCTACGAACTAGGTGCTTTTCGATTGTAGGTACAAGAACCCCATCATTAGCATCGTTACGCATTACTCGTGAGATTGCGACCAATCTGGTTAGAGATGGCTATACTATTGTATCTGGGCTTGCTGCTGGTATAGACACGCAGGCCCATAAATCAGCAATAAAAGCGGAGGGACGAACAATTGGTGTTATTGGCACTCCATTAAACAAAATATATCCCAAAGAAAATAGCAATCTACAGAAAAAAATTGCTGAAGAACATTTACTGATAAGTCAAGTCCCATTTTACCAATATTCCAAACAACCATATTTTATTAATAAAAATTTCTTTTTAGAAAGAAATAAAACAATGTCTGCTTTGTCAGAGGGAACGTTAATTGTTGAAGCCGGGGAGACATCAGGAAGTCTTACGCAGGCGGTTGCTGCTGTAGACCAAAAACGAAAACTTTTCATCTGGGAAACTTGCTTCAAAAAGAATCTAACATGGCCCCAAAAATTTGCTGATAAAGGCGCGTTTCGGGTTAGCAGCTATGAAGAAATAAGGACAATTCTAAGAAAATGAAATACAACCTTCAAAAAGTTGATGAGTTGTATTTACCTGTTCACAAGTATCTGACATCAGACGACGAGTGCTATTTTTTTATGAATTATACCCCTCCCGCCTCAACATACAGAACAATTGAAAACAGCCACATCTTGAATTTCAAGAAAAAAATGGATCGCGCAGGGAAAAAAGATTGGCACTATAAAGGAGAGACAATTAAAGAAATTTCTGAATTATTTATTAAAAACGTACCACCAATAATTGAAAAATCATCAATAATGATTCCAGTTCCCCCTTCTATTGTGAAGGGGGAACCTATGTATGATGATAGATTAGTGCAACTTGTTAAAAATTATTGCCAGGCTCATCCTGAAACAGAATTTAGAGAGATTATTGAAGTAAGGGAAACCATGAATCCGACTCATGTAGAAGAAAAATCCCCGGAAGAGCTTGCATCTTGTATGATAGTAAATAAAGCGTTGTGTAAGAATAACAAAGATCAACTAGTAGTTGTAGATGATGTATTGCGGCATGGCACACATTATAAAGCAATAAAAGGACTATTACGGCCATTCTTTACGAAATCAAATATAATAGGTCTTTATATTGCTCGTTCTATTCATTAAGGGGTGTTAACCAACCGCACTTACGATAAATTGGTCAAGCAAAAAGCCGGAGTGTAGTCCCCGGCTCGACTTTCTACCCAAGTCTTGCAAATTTGCCAAGTCTAAAGTAAATCTCACTTTTATATTTGCAATGGGAAAAACAACGCCAAAAAATGTTTTTTTCTGACCAAATAAATTAATGCTATAATGAAGAAACTTCTAAGGCAAGCCCTTCCCATAATTGCGATTATAGCTATTGTTCTTATTTTGACAAATCCCTCTTATAGGAGATTTAATCAATTTGCAGCCGATCTAAATGTAGAACCTTATAAAATAATCACGAGAAAGCTAAACGATTGTTTAATTTTCTCTACCTATGAACGGAAAATATATAAACAGGACGACTATTCGAAGAAATATGAACTTTTGATGGATGAGATATACTATGGCTATCTTCTAAATTTTCATAAGAAATGAATAAATAGCCCGATTTTCCACTACTGCGGATTTGTTAGGAACTATTTTTTCGACATGGTTATTCAGGTATTTCAACTAATGGGATACCTAATTCGGCTGCCTTTTCAGTAATTACTTGGGCAATAGCGTTTTCGACTTGATATTTATTGTCCCATTTATCTGTTATTTGATAAATCACTTTTCTAACCTCCCCGCCTACTATATTAACCGATATTAATACGGAATTTTGAATTCCAGATTTCACAACTTCAGATGGAAACCTATTATTAAGTTTCGCCACTTCTTGTACCAATAAAGCAACTATTTCCTCATTTTCCATAATGACAATTTGACCGAAGATACAATTCCAATAATTGCATACGACCCGAGCAAAAAAATATTTTATAGTTATTAATCAGTCCCTTATCTGTTTTTCGCCCATTTTGTATGTAGTTGCCACCGCAGTTACAATGATAAAGCAGGAACAAAAAAATATATCTGTGAAGTTCAGGCAAACGAGCTGCTGATGTTGGGCTCCAAAGCGCAACAGTGATAGGTGGGTTAAGTGAAGGGCCGTTTCTCAACCGGGCGGCCCTTATTCTATTTGCGAATCGACTCCTTTCTTTCTTTTTAGCCCGCTCTACAAGTCAAATCCATTAAATTAAAGCCATACGCCCACCATCAGCTATCGTATTTTTACAGCCCCTTTCCATTTCAACTACGACAAAGGGCATTCTCCCCCCAACGATCATATGTTACCCTGGAAAGTAGTTTAAAGTTATAATTGACTACTTACTTAAACCACAACTTATACTAATGGTATTAGCATGAAATGCAGCAGGAACAAGGTTTTTGCTGCTAAAGGGGGTTATCATAGTATTCCATTGAATGCAAAAAATTCTAAAGAATAACAGCTGTTAGTGGTTTGGATTATTCATCATTCAACGATGAATTATTCACATTTAACGAGATTAAACTTGTTATATAAAAAGTTTATCTATAACTTCATTTTATTACTTACTAATACATTTATGGAATCACTTGCTACCCACCCTTACCACGTCATCAGTAATCATATCATTGCGGAAGTGCGGCGAAAATCAACCAACGGACAGAACTCGTTGTTTGTGCTTCATTCTTATCAGCCCGGGGACCGCCTGACCACATTTTCGGCAGGAACGATCTCTGCTGAGCCGACGTACCTGACCATACAATTGGGGACAAGAAAGCACGTTACTTTTGACCCCGAATACCTCCAATACATTAATCATAGCTGCGATCCCAATGTATTTATCGATACATCTGCCATGGAAGTAATCGCATTGAAGCCACTTAAGCCGGGAGATGAATTATCCTTTTTTTATCCCGCCACCGAATGGAAAATGATCCAACGATTTCACTGCTATTGCGGAAGCCCGTTCTGCCTTGGTGAAATAAAGGGAGCCGCTTTTCTTTCCAAAGAAGTGCTGGAAAAATATCGTCTTACCGATTTTATTCAACATCAACTGGCCAAAAGGGCGGCCAGAAAAGTAGCCTGACAGCCATGAATATCCAGGAAGCCATCCACTTATTAAAGCCTTATACTGTCTGGGTTTTAGCTCCTTACCTTGAATCCGATGACCCTAATATCCAGCACTACTACGATTTCACTCAAAGCATCCAGGAATATGAAAAGGTGTTTGCTCAACTGAAAGCCGGTTGGAAGTGGCAGCCGGTTACAATGGATAATTTTAAAAGCATCATCCGCTCAATTTCAGAAAGCAAGAATGGGAAAACGCCCCTCATTTTTAATCTTTGTGATGGGGATGAGATTAACGGAACCCCCGGGATCTCCGTGATCCAGGAACTCGAGAAAAACGGGTTGATTTATACGGGCTCCGATATGCATTTCTATCAAACGACGACGTCCAAGATCCCCATGAAAAAAGCATTTGATAAAGCAGGTGTTCGCACGGCTAACTGGAGAATCATAACGGAGAAAAAGGGCTCCATGAAGGGTATTTGCAAAAGAGTGGGGACTCCGGTCATTGTTAAGCCTGCCGTTTCCGGCGGCAGTATGGGTGTTTCTGTAAAGAATGTTGTGAACAATGAAGAAGATCTCCACCACCGCATCGAAGAAATATACAGCGGCTATCATGGCTGGAACCTCCTGGCCGGGGGATTGTTTGTAGAACAGTTTATCACCGGCCCTGAATATACCAGCTTTATTACCGGCTCCGCAGATGATCCCGAGAATTGTATCGTTTATGAACCCGTGGAAAGAGTGTTTCACCGGTCGCTACCCGATGCAGAGAAGTTTTTATCTTTTGATCGCCTCTGGGAGATATATGAAGACGAATCGCCAATGCCGCAAAATGAAAACTTCTATGACTATCACCCGGTAAAAAATGCCCTGATCCCTGAGCTTAAAAAACTCAGTATGGATGCCTATAAAGCCTGTGGGGGCAAGGGGTATACCCGTATTGATATCCGTCAGGATGCCACAACGGGTAAGTTGTATGTACTCGAAGTAAACGCCCAATGCGGCCTCAGTGAAGACGAAGATTACACCTCCATCGGAGCCATCCTGAAAGTATCAAGGATTTCGTATGCGGAAGTAATTGCTGAAATATTAAAAGACGCATTGCGAAGAAGCATAAAGAAGCCCACCACAACAAAAAGATCAAAAAGCCTCCCCAGGGTAAAATCAGTTACTGTTAAATAACGGAGCCCCATGAAGATTTGTGTTTTGCAACCGGACTATTCAACTACCGGGGTGGATTATAAAAATTACGACCCTCCGCGCGATCTGGTCCCTTTAATGCCGGAAGCTGAAATACATACAGTATTTCTGAACAAGCTTACCACCTACAAACAGCTAAGGAAGCTTGGTAAAAAGGGTTACGACATTTTTGTCAACCTCTGCGAGGGGTACCCCGAATGGGAAGTCCCAGGGATCGATGTAGTATATTCCCTTGAGGAACTTGGACTCCCCTTCACTGGTCCCAGTTCAAAGCTTTATGATCAACCTAAAGAAGTGATGAAATACCTGGCTTATTGCGAAGGGATAAAAACACCGGGGTATTTTGTCATAAACGACTTAAAGGATGCGGAAGAAGCTGTAAAGCATTTATCATTCCCTCTTTTTGTTAAACCCGCAAAGGCGGGAGATAGCCTGGGAGTGGATGAGAACTCCCTTGTTCATTCCAAAATCGAGTTGCAGCAAAAATGCATCAGTATACTCGAAGAATACGGCCCCTTGCTTGCAGAAGAATACATAGCCGGCAGAGAATTTACCGTATTGGTAGCGGCCAATCCCGATGGACATACCTGTTCTGTTTTTCGTCCTGTCGAATATTTATTTCCGGAAGGAAAGACGTTCAAGACCTATTCGCTGAAAACGTCCGAACTCCATCCTGATTGCAATGTCCCCTGTAATGACCCGGTTCTTGACAAACGATTGAGGGCAGTTGCAGAAAAGATATTCCGGGGAGCCAGTGGCGTGGGGTATGGCCGGCTGGATCTGAGAGTGAACGAAAAGAACGAGATCTATTTCCTGGAAATAAATTTTACCTGTTCTGTTTTTTACTCCGACGGGTTTGAAGGCTCGGCCGATTTTGTCCTGAAGTTCGATGGTATCGGACAGGACGGTTTTTTGAAACATATTATTGAAGAAGGATTGACCAGGCATAAGCGGAACCAAAAACCGTATACGATGCGGGGTAATTCGATCTCTGGCTATGGCATTTATGCTAACCGTAATATAAAAAAGGGTGAGATCATTTTTAAAGGAGAGGGCCGCTCCCAGCGCATCATTACTAAGCGGCATGTAGAAAAAAATTGGGACGAAAATGAAAAAATGCATTTCCGCAGGTATGCCTACCCGGTAAGTGAAGAGCTATTCATTTTGTGGGACGAAAACCCCTCTCAATGGGCGCCCCAGAACCACAGTTGTGACCCCAATACAAAATTTGACGGACTTAACGTATTAGCAAAGAAAAATATACCCAGGGGAGTTGAATTAACGCTTGATTATGCAGAGTTCCTGGATGAGAACATGGAATCCTTTCAATGTTGTTGCGGCTCACCCCTCTGCCGCGGGGAAATCACAGGAAAAAGGCACAATTCTTTAACGGTGCGGGAATTAAGCTTGCAACAGGTAAACGGCCCGGCCTAGACAAAACATTATCTTCCCATAAACACCATCAATATCTGTACATCACTCGGACTGATACCGGAAATACGGCTTGCCTGACCGAGCGTACGGGGCCGCACACGGTTTAATTTTTCCCTTGCTTCATTCCCAAGCGAAGAGATTTTTTGATAATCGAACATATCGGGGATCTCCAGCTCTTCCAGTTGACTCATCCGGCTTACGAGTTCTTTTTCTTTTTCGATATAGACATCGTATTTCACCTGGATAGAGGCCTGTTCAACCGCTTCTTTGGAAAACGCCCGCAACGCGTCCTTCAGCCGGGGAAGGGCATCGGCAAGATCGCTGAGTTCTGCATCAGGCCGAAGCAATATCTTTTGTAGTTTTTGTTTTTCAATGATAGGGGATGAATCAATGTCGCCAAGGAAGTTATTGATCTCACCGGGTTCCACTGTCATTTCATTCAATATGGTTTTTATTTTTTCAGTCGATTCTCTTTTTTGAATGACACGATCCATTCGTTCCTGCGAAGCCAGGCCGGATCTGTAACTTAATTCCGTTAAACGCAGATCAGCATTATCCTGGCGAAGGAGTGTTCTGAACTCTGCTCTCGATGTAAACATCCGGTAAGGTTCCTGTGTGCCTTTGCTGATCAGGTCGTCGATCAATACACCGATATATGCATCGCTTCTTTTTAAGATCAGCGGGTCAAGATTCTTTGTCTTCTGGTGTGCATTGATCCCTGCCATCAATCCCTGGCAGGCAGCTTCTTCATAACCCGTGGTTCCATTTATTTGCCCGGCGAAAAATAAATTTTCGATCCCGCGGGTCTCCAATGAATACTTTAACTGGGTCGGTGGAAAGAAATCATATTCGATCGCATAACCGGGGCGGAACATTTTCGCATGTTCAAAACCCGGAATATTACGAAGAGCTTCGTATTGGACTTCTTCCGGTAATGAAGTTGAAAAACCGTTCACGTAGATCTCAACTGTGTTCCATCCTTCGGGTTCTATGAATAGTTGATGTCTTTCTCTTTCTGCAAAACGGTTGATCTTGTCTTCGATGCTTGGACAATAACGGGGCCCTACCCCACCGATTCTGCCCGCAAACATCGGGCTTCTGTCAAACCCGGTTTTCAAAATATCATGAACCTGTTTGTTGGTATAAGTTATCCAGCAACTTTTTTGTTTCTTCGGTTTATTAGTTTCCAGGTAAGAGAACCCCACAATATCATCATCCCCCGGCTGCTCCTCCATTTTGGAGTAATCAAGACTGCGTCCATCCACTCTTGGTGGGGTACCGGTTTTAAGACGATCGCTTTCGAATCCCAGGGAAACCAATTGTTCAGTGATACCAGTGACGGCTTTTTCTGTCATTCTCCCACCCCCAAAATTCTTTTCGCCGATATGAACAATTCCATTCAAAAAAGTCCCATTGGTAAGAACAACCGCTTTTGCCCTGATCTCATGACCCAGACCCGTAACCACGCCATAGCATTTTTTACCCTTAATCAGGAGCCCCCTCACCATATCCTGGTAAAAATCCAGATTTGGAGTTTGTTCCAATTTTTCCCGCCACTTCCAGGAAAATAACATTCTATCGTTTTGTGCCCTTGGGCTCCACATGGCCGGTCCCTTGCTTCGGTTCAGCATTCGAAACTGGATAGTGGTAAGATCCGTCACAATTCCCGAGTATCCCCCCATCGCATCTATCTCCCTCACAATCTGCCCTTTAGCAATACCCCCCATTGCTGGATTGCAGCTCATCTGGGCAATGGTCTGCATATTCATGGTCACCAGTAAAGTGCGCGACCCCATATTTGCTGCCGAGGCTGCTGCCTCGCAGCCAGCATGACCAGCACCAACCACAATTATGTCATATTCAGGGAACATGGGCGGCAAAGTTATTTTGTTCAAAAACCCTGGTCAAACTTTTTCATGAACTCTATTTCTTTTTTTACCTCGCTAATGCTTCTGCCATTATTTAAGAGCTCAAATTCAAACGAAGAGTACCCTTCAATCATTTTGAGATATTCCATATGTTCCTTCAGAAAGACCTGTTGAGGCTCTGTACTCGCTATCTCTGAGATCTCGATTAATTCAATTTTCTGGAGAATGTCCAGGCAAATTCGATAACCCGTTTTTTCATACAGTTCACTAAAATAGGCTTTGGCCCCAAGCACATCCACCCTGTTTCCCCGATCCTTATTTCGCTGAGATTGTTCGACACGAAGATTTGTAAAATTCCAGCATAGCTTCAGTTCGGCTTCACGGCCGTGATCAAAATAGGTTACGGGAATGATATGATCGAACTGCCATTTTTTGCCAAAATCTGCCCAGCCAACTCCCGAAAGGAATTGATATTCAAACCATTTCCTGATATTTTCAATATCTAGCCCAAAATATGGAGCATAGAAAGGGCAGGGAAGTTTTTCCAGGACATATCTCCTAAGGGCGATTTGCCACTTCCTTTTTTCTCTGAACTTTAATAATGAGGGAGTGATCTCCGATTTTGCAACCCATTTTTTTCTTGCCATTATATCGAGGTTTCAGCAAAGGTAGGGTTTCACGGGACACAGTTTCATCAGGAAACAGTGTCCCGTGGAACGAAGAGTTAAAAGTATTGCTTCAGGTAGTGGTCTTCTTTTGTTTTCATAACATCTCTCCCGGCAATAGTAATATCATTATAGCCGCATAGATGCAGGGCTCCATGGAAAACAACTCTGTGAATTTCAGCTTTAAAGGTAATACCGAGAGTTTTGCAGTTATCTTTTACCCGATTGACGCTAATATAAACCTCCCCCTGGAGTGGCCCTACTTCTGAAAGATCAAAGCTAATGGTATCGGTATAATAGTCACGATGTAAAAACTCCTGGTTAATCGTAAGCAGCTGTTTATCAGAACAGAATATGAAGTTTATATAAGAAATGCGCTTTTTCTCCTTTTTAAATATTGATTCGATGAATTTCTTGAGCCGGGTCCTGTTTTCCAAGCGAAATTTAGTATGGTCAAAAAAGAAGCAAACTTTTGATTTTGAAGGCATAATTTCAAAATTCGTAAAGAAAAACCATCCAACAAGGGTAGTTTTGCTTCAAGAAGAAAAGACAATGATTACCAGGCTTTCAGAGCTCAAACCCGGCCAGGAGGGGATTATAAAAGAGTTCAATAGTAACGAGATTTTTCTGAAATTGATGGAAATGGGCTGCGTTCCGGGTGAACACATACGGCTTGAGAAAATAGCACCGCTTGGGGACCCGATTTCAGTAAAAGTGGCCGGGTACCGCCTGAGTTTACGCCTGGATGAAGCAGAACATATTTTTGTTGAATTAATAAATTGAATATCAATATTTTATAATGAAAATTGGGCTTTATTTCGGTTCTTTTAACCCGGTACATACAGCCCATCTCATTATTGCCAATCATATTCTGAACGAAACAGATATTGAAAAGATCTGGTTCGTGGTTTCTCCTCAAAGCCCCTTTAAGACAGACAAAAGTCTTCTTAACGCATATCACCGGCTTCATTTGGTCAGACTTGCAACTGAAAATGATACCAGGATCAAAGCATCCGACATCGAGTTTAACCTTCCACAACCCTCTTATACGGTGAATACGCTTACCTATCTCGCTGAAAAATTCCCGGAGCATGAGTTTTGCATAATTATGGGCAGTGACAGTTTTCAAAATCTGCCCGTATGGAAAAATGCGGAGATGATCATAAAAGGTTATTCCATTTATGTTTACCGGCGACCCGGGTTTGAAGTGATCAATACCATCAACGCCCGCATGCAGGTAGTGGAAGCGCCATTGTTACAACTATCGGCAACGTATATACGAAAATGTATTTCGGAAGGAAAGTCAGTCCGCTATATGGTGCCGGAAAGTGTATTCGAAGAGATTGAGAAAGGCGGTTATTATAAAAAATAAGAAGGCCAGTCAACAAGATCGAAAGTGGTCAGAAAAAATATCCTATTACCAGGCAAGCAAGTACGATAAGAGGGGAGGGGATCTTCGTGAAATTTAACAGCAGGAACGTTCCCAGGATTACGCCCATATTTACAAAACTGACTGTCTTGAATTCCGAGATCGAAATGTCTCTCATGATGTAGAAAGTGGAAGCGATCATGATGCCGACGACCACAGCATTGATGCCTTCGAGGGAGCGGTAAACAGCGGCATATTTTTTAAGATTATTCCAGATCGGGAAGAAAAACAATACCAGCAAAGCGCTGGGCAGGAAAATAGCGACCATGCCGATCAGGCAACCGATCACCTGCATTTCTGTACCCATATCCTTTAATGCGGTTCCCCCGGTAAAAGAAGCGATGGAAAAAACCGGCCCCGGTACCGCCCGCACAATTCCCATTGCGGTGTACAGGTCGTTTTCATCGATTTGCACTGCATTGGGGTTCCTGTGTTTTACAACCTCCGGGCGGATGCTCCACTGTTCGTACATCATAGGCATGAGGACCTGTCCGCCCCCAAACACAAGACTGCCCATCCGGTAGGTGTTTTCGAAAAGGTTAATCGGCTTCCTGTTGGGCCAATCATTCTTCCGGGCAATTTCACTGCTGATACCCGCAATAATGAAAATGATACCGAACAACCAGAAATTCCACCATTTTATTTTCCTGGGCTTTTGCTCCACCTGCGGGATACGTTTTCTGCTGAGATTGGTCACCAACCCTCCTGTTATAATTAAAGCCGGGATGATCCCGGGTTGCTTAAATAAAAAATAAGTGGCCGTAGCACCCACAATCATGATGATCCATGTGATGGTGTTTCGTATAG
>CAYSIU010000001.1:14811-25913 GCA_964431095.1 uncultured Chitinophaga sp.
GCCGTGACTGCAGCATAAGCCAGGAACCCGGCCGCCATCGGTGGAATAAATATGAAAATGTCGGTGCCCAACTGTCTTTTATCAATATATTGAACCAGAAAAGACAGGGCCCCCATCAAAATGCAGGCGGGGAGTATCCAGATCAGTAATGTCAAAACGGCCAAGGGCACACCGCCCCGCTTATACCCGATCAGCGTCAGTGTCTGCGTGGAAGAGGCGCCAGGCAACAATTGGCAGAAGGCGTTGTACTCCATCAGCTCCTGTTCGGAAATGTAGGGCTGCTGACGTACAAAAGTTTTCATCATCATGGCAAGATGGGCTTGCGGTCCACCAAAAGCAGTAACACTGTGTAACAACACAGCCCTCAGGAATGTGATATGGCGGAGCAACATCGGGCTTTAAATATAAAAAAAATCGCGCAAGCCATGAATGATATGAAACAACACAACATTTAGAGTACATTCATAGAAAAAAAAAAATGAAAAAAAAAACCCGTTTATTGATTTTATTAGGAGAAATAATATCTGCGAATCTTTTCGCTCAAAATGATATAATAAAGCTGAAAGAGCAGGTAGCGGCAGCCGCAGACAAAATTGAAGCTCAATGTATCAGTTGGCGCAGGGATTTTCATGAGCACCCGGAATTGGGGAACCGCGAATTCAGGACATCCGGTTTGGTGGCGCAACACCTGAGAAAATTAGGGATTGAAGTAAAGGAAACTGTCGCAAAAACCGGGGTGGTGGGTATTTTGAAAGGGGGAAAACCAGGACCCTGCATTGCGCTCAGGGCAGATATGGACGCTTTGCCAATTGTGGAGAGAGTCAGTATTCCGTTTGCTTCAAAGCAGCGATCAATTTATAACGGGCAGGAAGTAGGAGTAATGCATGCCTGCGGGCATGATTCACATATAGCTATGCTAATGAGTGTGGCGGAGATCCTTTCAGGCATGAGGCAAGATATCCGGGGTACGATCAAATTCATTTTTCAGCCGGCAGAAGAAGGCCCTCCCGAAGGAGAAGAGGGTGGCGCTGAACTCATGGTAAAAGAAGGGGTGATGGACAATCCCAAAGTGGATGTGATCTTTGGCTTGCATATTCAATCAGATATTGAAGTAGGAAAAATTGAATACAAGCCCGGCGCTTTTATGGCCTCGTCTGATTGGTTTCATATTGTAGTAAAAGGAAAAGGTAGTCACGGTTCACAACCCTGGAATGGGATCGACCCGATCCAGGTATCTGCACAGATCATCGAAGGCTTACAGACCATTGTAAGTCGCCAGATGGAACTTACCAAAGCGCCCGTGGTGATCACTGTTGGCAAAATACAGGGTGGGGTAAGAAGTAATATCATCCCGGAGGAATGTGTGATGGATGGTACCATAAGGACCCTTGATTCAGGGATGCAAAAACAGGTTCATGAAAAAATAAAATGGATGACCTCAAAGATTGCAGAAGCATCGGGAGCCACTGCGGAAACCTCTATCAGCACAAAAACACTGGTTACATTCAATTCCCCCGAATTGGTAAAGAAGATGATCCCCTCGCTGGAATCAGCGGCTGGTTATGGCAATGTTAAAGAAAGAGATTGGGTCACCGGTGCGGAGGATTTTTCTTATTATGGCACTAAGGCTCCCGCGTTCTTTTTTTATTTGGGAGGTATGCCCAAAGGAAACGATCCGAAAAAAGCACCACCTCATCATACGGCGGATTTCTATATTGATGAAAGCGGGATGAAAACGGGCATTAAAGCCTTTTGCAACCTGGTAATTGATTATATGAACATGAAATAACAATTATGAAAAAAAACTTCCTTTCATTGCTATTATTACTTGCTTTTGTGACGGGCCATACACAAAAAAATGATAGAAAACTGGAAGCAAAACTGGAAGAAGCCATTCGGGACTACAATGGAGATATCGGCATTTATGTCAAAAGTCTGAAGACCGGTAAAACGGTGTCGATTAATGCGGACACGGTCTTTCCTACCGCCAGCATCGTTAAGGTGCCGATACTCCTGGGGATCATGGACAGGATCCAAAAGAAAGAGCTTGACTACGACTCGTCTTTCGAATATAAAGACTCATTGCTTTATGAGGGGTCAGATATACTGGGCTCTTTTAAAAGCGGCGAAAAGATCCTCCTGAAAAAAATTATGATGCTGATGCTGACCACCAGCGATAATACGGCCAGCCTCTGGTTGCAAAGCATCGCCGGGAAAGGAACAAGGATCAACGAGATCCTGGACAGCCTCGGGTTAAAAAAAACCAGGGTGAATTCAAGGACACCCGGGCGGGAGGCCAACCGGGGCATCTATGGCTGGGGGCAAACCACCCCCCGGGAAATGGGAACCATATTTGAAAAAATTTACCGCAACGAAATCTTTTCAGCCACTGCCTGCGAACGCATGATGCGTTGCCTGGGGAGGAATTACTGGGATGAGAACGAAGCCATATCGCAGATTCCACCCTATATCGAAGTGTTCAGCAAAAATGGCTGCGTCAATGCTTCGAGGAGCGAGGCCATGATCGTCAATGCGCCGCACCATCCCTATATCTTTTGCATTTTTACCAACAACAATAAGGACCTGCGCTGGGTACATGAAAATGAAGGGTGGACAATGGCCCGGAAAATTTCGGCTTTCCTGTGGAGTTATTTTGAACCCAACGACAAATGGATCTCCGCAACTAAATGAAATTATTTAAATAACTGGTAGAACAGCAGACTCATCAGGTAAGCCAGTCCCGTCATGTAGATCAGCTGGATAATCGGCCATTTCCAGCTTCTGGTTTCCCTTCTTACTACCGCCAGCGTGCTCATGCATTGCATGGCAAAAACATAAAATATCATCAGCGATAAGCCCGAAGCCAAGTTGAATACAGGCTTTCCGTCAGGCCGGACGGCCGCCTTCATTTTTTCTTTCAGCAACAAACTTCCTTTGTCCTCACCCCCCACGCTGTACAAAGTGGCCATAGTACCCACGAAGACCTCTCTTGCAGCGAATGAAGTAATCAATGCGATCCCGATTTTCCAGTCATATCCCAGCGGGCGAATAGCCGGTTCAATAGTTTTTCCGAGTATCCCTGCGTAAGAAGTCTCCAACTTGGCGGTCTGATATTCTTTATCCAGTTGCGCCCTGTTGACACCCGGCTGGTTCTTTTGTTGTTCATATTGCTGAACCACTTTTTTCATGTTATTGCCCGGTCCGAAGGAACAGAGTCCCCAGAGGATCAGGCTGATTACCATAATTACTTTGCCCGCGTCTGTCACAAAAATCCTGGCCTTGCTGATCATGGTGGGAAACACGTTCTTCCATCGGGGCGAACGGTAAGCCGGCAATTCGAGAATGAAAAAACTTTTCTCTTTGATCCGGATAAACCATTTTGCCACATAAGCGACGATCAGCGCCATCAACAGCCCCAACAGGTACAACCCCATCATCACCAGTCCCTGCAGGCCGAGAAAGCCGAATAAATACTTTTGCGGGATCACCAGGCCGATAAGAATGGTATAAACGGGCAACCTTGCCGAGCAGCTCATCAACGGAGTGATCAGAATAGTGAGCAACCGTTCTTTTCGGTTCTCAATGTTCCGGGCGCTCATGATGGCAGGTACGGCACAGGCAAACCCGCTGATCATCGGCATCACGCTTTTGCCATTCAACCCCACACTGCGCATAAGCCTGTCCGATAGAAAACTGATACGGGCCATGTAGCCCGAGTCTTCCAACAGGGTGATGAGGCCAAATAAGATCATGATCTGTGGAACAAAAACGAGGATACCGCTAAGCCCCGCGATCACCCCGTTGATTAACAGGTCTGTCCAGCGATTGTCGGGCAAAGAGGAGCCCAGGAACCAGCTTAATTTGGCAAAGCCCAGTTCAATCCAGCCCATGGGGTATTGCGCCAACCAGAATACGCTTTGAAATAATAAAAACAATACGATCAGCAGGACCACGTATCCCCAACGGCGATGCAACAGCACATTGTCCAGCTTTTCTGTAAATAAGGTTTTTTGACGAGGGTCCGGTTCCGATACCGCCTGTTGCATGATGTGTTTAATGCGGTTATAACGTTGCAGGATTTCCTCCGCCTGGGTCCGGGTGGGATTGAATTTATTTTTTTGTTCAATGGTTTCTATTATCTCCTGGCGGGAAGCATCCAGGTCAAACGATTCATGATGGATCAGGTAATGAATCGCTGCATAATCGCTAATGGAGGGGAACAGATGTTTTACTTCTTCTATGGAAGTTTCGGCGAGTGCCTTATTGTCGATGAAATCTCTCAGAGGCGACTGGTACAAATGCCCGGCTGTCTGTTCAATAGCTTTTTTAAGTTGTGTAATTCCCTTATTCTTTCTCGGGTTCACCGCGATGACGGGCACACCCAATTCTCTTTCTAACGCCGTGATATCAATTTTGATCCCTTTGCGCCGGGCAAGGTCCATCATCGTCAGTGCAATGACCACCGGAACCTTCAGGTCAATGATCTGTGTACAAAAAAGGAGATTGCGCTTGAGACTGCTGGCGTCGGCCACTACCACGATCACATCCGCCCGGAGCTGTTTGTCCTGGTTCAGCAATACTTTGTAGCTCACCCATTCGTCCATTCGCCGGGGATAAAGACTATAGGAACCCGGCAGGTCAATCACCTCGGCAGTAAGGGAAGGCGACAGCACGGAAACTCCGGTCTTTTTATCAACCGTTACGCCGGGGAAATTTCCCACTTTTTGATTCAAGCCGGTGAGACAATTGAACAGGGAACTTTTCCCGCTGTTTGGATTGCCCACTATGGCGATATGGAGTCGTTCGTTCTTCAATTTTGCAGGTCAATGTATTTGCGGAAGGCTGGCCTGCAAAAGTAGACCGGGCGCAACAAACCGGCTTACGAATTGCGATTTTTGGACTACTCAAAAGGAAAAACCATGACGCAAATATGAAAGGGTCACCAGGACAAAAAACAAAACAGCTCAATATCTTTGGAACTCAAAAACAAGAGATCCATGCGTGCTCCCGTTCTGAAAACCCTTATCCTTATAGGACTGCTGGCAGGCTGCGCTCCTTCCAGGCATCTTGAGAAAACAGACACACAAACGCTCAACAACCTGCGGGCGCATATACAATACCTGGCCGATGATAAACTGGAAGGAAGGAGAACAGGAACAAATGGGGAGCGGTTGGCAATGGAATATATCAGCAGCCAATTCAAGACAATCGGTCTGGCACCCCAAGGCAGTGAAGGTTATTACCAGGCATTTGAAGTATACGATGGAAAAGAAATAGATGGCTCCACGCGGCTGAGCATTAACGGGAATGCACTGAATTCTGGCAAGGATTTTTTCCCCTTTCCTTACAGCGCCAATCAAAAGATGGAAGCGCTGCCATCCATTGCTGTCCAGGAGGCTGAAATGCCCTGGTTTTTTGATTTGAAAGAGACGCTCGAGGAGAATAAAGACAATCCGCACTTTGATCTACCGGACTATATCCGTAATAATTCAAAAAAAGCGAGGGAGCGAGGCGCCGCGGCTGTTCTTTTGTACAACAGCTCAACCATCGATGATAAACTGTCATTTGATCCCAAAGACCGGACAGAACCGCTATCGATTCCTGTTTTGTATATCAGTAAGGCCACGGCAGAAAAATATTTTAAGGATCCCACGGCCACGCTGGACCTGAAATTGAATGTCCTTCTCCGCGAAAAGAAAAGGACCGGGCATAATGTGATCGGGTATATTGACAACGGTGCTTCCACGACCGTTATCCTGGGTGCCCACTTTGACCACCTGGGATACGGGGAGGACGGAGGATCGAGAAGTACATCACATGTACCCGAGATACACAACGGGGCTGATGATAATGCCAGCGGAACGGCGGCATTGATCGAGCTGGCAAGAAAATTAAAATCATCAGGCGCCAGGGGCAATAATTATCTCTTCATTGCATTCTCCGGTGAAGAATTGGGATTGTTCGGCTCCAAATACTTTACCGAACACCCCACGGTGGACTTAAAAAAAGCGGATTATATGATAAATATGGATATGGTGGGCCGGTTGAACGATAGCACAAAAGTACTGACCATCGGCGGCTATGGTACGTCGCCTGAATGGGGAGAGGTTTTTAAGAATAAGGACAATGACAGACAGGGATTTGTTTTCAGATATGACAGCAGCGGCACGGGTCCCAGCGATCATACTTCGTTTTACAGGAAAGACATACCTGTATTATTTTATTTTACAGGTCTTCATGCGGATTATCACAAACCCAGCGATGATGCGGATAAAATCAATTACAACGGCGAACTGGCCATTGTGAATCATATCCTTCGTGTTATTGAATTTCTAAACAATGAACCCAGACTGGCATTTACCAAAACCCGCGAAACACCCACTATTACTTCCGCCCGGTTTGGCGTCACCATGGGGATTATGCCCGATTATACCTATGCCGGAAGTGGCGTAAGGGCTGATGGGATAAGCGATGGCCGACCGGCACAAAAAGCCGGGCTAAAGGCGGGAGACATCATCATCCAGGTAGGAGAGTATACCGTTTCCTCCATGGAAAGCTATATGCAGATGCTCGGTAAGTTTAAAAAAGGAGATCGTGCAAAAGTGAAATTCAGGCGGGGAAATGAGATCCTCGAAACCACGGTTGAATTCTAAGTTGTAACTTGTATCAACACCAAACCCAGCAAAACTTTCCGATGGCAGACCGGGTCAATAAGCTGATCCTCAACAACCGGGAATTAACGGAAGAATTTTTTATCAACAGCAAGCTGCTGGGGATCATGGCATCCGTAAAGGGTTACCAGTTCTGTTGGCACCTGAATGCTGCTACGGGGCTTGATTTCCGGGCCAACCATGAATTGGAAATAAAACTCGTGAAAAGAAAACGAGACTATTTCTTTTCCGTGTATGAGTATGCCGAACCTACCCGGTTCTTATCACATTACGTATACAATAACCAGTTTGATGGAGAATACCTGCTCCCCGAATTCAAACACCTTGATTTTTTATGGCTGATGAAAGGAGACGAAGTATCAGAGGGATCATTACAAGAAACCATTCAGGTCATCCGTGCCATTCATGGCGTACAACTGGTGGCCGAATTGGCTATTGACAAGATCAATAATAAAGAGAACCTCGTTTTTTAATGTGCTGATTTGCTACTATGTTATCGCGATTTCTTGAAATTTCTACATGTAAATTGGCAGCCTAGCACATGGACAAATCATTAAATTAGTTTTATGTGGGAAGAAAAAGACAACAAACTGTATAGAAAATTCCAGTTTAAAAATTTCAGTGAGGCTTTTGCTTTTATGACCCGGGTGGCCATCGAAGCGGAGAAAATGGATCATCATCCAATATGGACGAATGTCTGGAACACGGTGGAGATCTGGCTGAGCACGCACAGTGCGGGAGATATTGTAACGGACAGGGACAGAAAACTCGCGCAAAAAATTGATTTGTTAATAAGTTGATTCGTGAATGGGCTGAAGAGGCATCAATTCCCCATTCCCGATCCCATGCCCGCCGCTTCCACGATATTGATGATTCGCCCCGCTGCTTTTGGATTTAATGAAGAAACAGCGCTTAATAATTATTTTCAATCACCGACAGCCTGCAGCAAAGAGGAGATACAAAAAAAAGCAGTGCTGGAGTTTGACAATATGGTCCAGGTTTTACACGATCACGGTATTTGTGTAATGGTAATAGAAGACAGCAAGGATCCGCCAAAACCCGATGCTGTTTTTCCCAATAACTGGATCAGTACTTCTCCCGAAGGGATCATTTCTGTGTTCCCCCTCTATGCGTCCAGCCGCCGCCCGGAAAAAAGAAATGATATCCTGGAAAAATTGTCAAAGGAATTTGTGGTAAAGGATCTGCAGGACTGGAGTGAGTATGAAGTGGAAGACCGGTTTCTCGAGGGTACGGGCAGTATGGTAACAGATCACGATAATAAAATGATCTATGCCTGTGTTTCTGAGCGGACCAACCTCTCCGTGCTGGAAAAATATGCCACCCGGAATAACTACAAAGCCGTGGTGTTCCTGGCCACCGATAAAGATCACCGGCCGGTGTATCATACCAACGTGGTAATGACCCTGGGGGAAAGATTTTGTGTATTATGCGAGGAGGCCATTGATGAAGAATGGGAACTGATCGCCGTGCGTCAATTGCTGGAATCCACGCATCATGTGATCATCCCTATAACAAGGGAACAGATGCATCGCTTTGCAGGCAATATGCTGGAAGTTAAAAATGATAAGAAGGAACATTTCCTGGTGCTGAGCCAAACTGCATTTGGAGCGTTAAGAAAGGAGCAAAAAGATATGCTGGAGGCCTTTGCCCGGCTATTGCCCATAGCAGTTCCCACCATGGAGCAGGTGGAAGGAGGTAGTGTACGATGTATGATGGCAGAATTGTTCCTGGAAAAAAGAAATTAATCAAGCAGCACAATAGTCTTTTCCCTTTTATTCAACATTCGCCCGATGGGGGCTGAATATTTTTCCAAACCAGCCATCGTAAGAATTTTTTTTACGGGATCAACCGCCGCATCTGTTACACTGATCAATAAGCCACCATTCGTTTGCGGATCAGGTAGCAATATAAATGCCTCCATCACATTAACCCCTTTTTCAAATTTCAACTGATCACTGTAACTGCTCCAGTTGCGTGTACTGGCATCAGGGAATATGCGCTGGGAAATATATTCTTTCACGACGGGTATAACGGGTATTTTATTATAATAGAGTTCCGCACTTAACCCGCTACCCTCGGCCATTTCAATTAAGTGACCCAGCAAGCCAAAGCCCGTAACATCCGTCATGGCGGTAACGCCTTTTATTTTTCCCAGCTCTTCCCCCACCTTGTTCAAAGCGGTCATTTGTTCGATCATTGCCCCCTGATGCTCTTCTTTCAATAATCCTCTTTTTTGTGCGGTCGATAAAATACCTACCCCGAGCGGCTTGGTGAGAAACAAATGATCACCTTCCTGTGCCGTGTTATTTCTTTTAAGATTTTCAACAGGTAGAATGCCCGATACCGCAAGACCAAAAATGGGTTCTGGAGAATCAATGCTGTGTCCGCCGGCCAGGGGAATACCGGCTTCGGAGCAAATAGTTCTGCCTCCATTCAAAATATTTTGTGCCAGCTCAAGAGGGAGCTTTTCCACGGGCCACCCGAGGATCGCCACTGCCATCAGGGGTTTTCCGCCCATGGCATATACATCGCTGATGGAATTGGCGGCTGCTATTCTTCCAAAATCAAATGCATCATCCACGACCGGCATAAAAAAATCTGTCGTGGAGATCAGCGCCATGCCGTTTCCTAAATTATATACAGCCGCATCATCCTTCGTTTGGTTACCCACCAGCAATTGATCATTCCCGGGCAGGGCGAGGTTATTTTTTAGTATCTCATCCAGCATTTTGGGTGCGATCTTGCAACCACAGCCCGCACCATGGGAGTATTGAGTAAGTTTGATGGAGTCAGTAGCCGGGAGTTCAGGATTCATGATCCTGCAAATCTCGGAAAACTATATGGTGTTCCTGCGGCAACAGGGATGGACAAGAGTTTTATTTCTTTCTTTTGAAGATAATCCCGGCACTCTTTTGCAAATCTGAACTGAACTGAAGATGATAGATATCTTCCCCGTCATGCACAACCAGGAGACCAGTATTGGGAGGGTATTTGCCGAGGTTTTCTGCGAACATGACAAGCGTAAACTCTTCGTCCTTGCCGGGTTCGATATAAATTGTCTTTTTAATGGCACTGGCTTTCAATCCCTGCTTTGAAAGAAGCACTTCCCCGTTCATAAACACACTCACGGTGTCCCCATCTATTTCCCCGTTATCGTATAGCGCGAGTTCCAGGCTATCGGATTTAAAATTAACCACCTGGGTAAATTCCGATATTCGGCCCGCAATGGAAGCTGCTTTTTTTGTAATGTCTTCAACCGGCTTATTGACCACAGGCGAAGCCGGTTGGCTTATAGTAACCATAGAAAGCCTTGTAGTGACCGGGGTGGTTATTTTTTCAACAGCGGGAGTCGTTTCGGGTTTATTGTTTTGGTCGTTATTTACAATGACCTTATTGGATTTATCAGGTTGCTCCTGTTTTTGTGTGGTGAGTGTTGTTGGATGGGAAACAACAGGATTATCCTGTTTGACAACTGCTTTTGTGACCGGCTGAGAAATTATTTCCTTCTTTTGGGTTGTTTGGGTCGGAGGAAGGTTTGTTTTTGCGACCGGGACCCCGGATTCCTTTGCCATTACCTTTTCTTGTTGCTGCACTGGCGACGATACCATTACAACGGACTTCTTCACTACGACAAGGTTTGCCGATGATGAAGGATTGACGGGCGCAGGAGCTTTCGCGACACTCCTGGTTTCGGTGTTGGTCAACCTGTTTTCCGGCTTCTTTACAACGGGCAAGTTTTCCTGGGGTTCTTCTTTTGTAACATCGGTAGTGGAGGTAGTGGACTCGGTCGGACCGGGTCGGGTAACTGCCGGTTGAATATCTGGTTGTTTTGCCGATGCCAAAGCAGGCACAGGAGAGCTTACCTGATCAGGATTAAAAGAATACTCTGTTTTTATTTTCTCCGGCTTGGCGATCTTAACAATCGCGGCTCCTTCCTTTCTTTCTTTATAGAAGGGCACATCGTCAGCCAGTTTCAGTTCCTCGAGATGTGGAAATATTTTTGAAGCACTAAGATCTTTTTCTTCGGCAAGATCCACCCTGCCCGTTACGGCGTAATACTTTTTAGTGGCATTGGTTCTCCAGGTGCCTGCGAGATACCAGCTGCTGTCGATCTTATTTCTGCGGAAAGTACTGGTCACTTTTATTCCTTTGTCCAGCTTACCCGGGAAATTATAGGCAATGATCTCATCATCGGTTACTTCGCATACATCGCCTTCAATGGTTCCTTTTACTCTTTTAATGGTATAATACAGCGTATCATTTACGATGAATTCACTGCGTGAATAGCCATATACCTTGCCCCGGTATTCGGTCAGCGCGATCTCAAACAATTGGTCCTTCCGGATAGTAGTGCTGTCGTTGCTCAGCGCCCCCGTCCAGGGACCCGTAAGCGTCTTTCCGAAAAAAAAA
>CAYSIU010000002.1:0-1671 GCA_964431095.1 uncultured Chitinophaga sp.
TACATGCACACACTCATCCTTCGGCAAGCTCAGGACACCGAAAAAAATGGCATCACTACTTCTGGGAATTCCTGATGTTATTCCTCGCTGTGTTCTGTGGTTTTTGGGCAGAAAATCAAAGGGAAAAAATTGCAGAGCATCACCGGGAAAAACAATTCATGATCTCCCTTGCTGAGGACCTGGAAAATGATACCGCTGAACTCAGAAGAGCTATCCGGCAAACTGATTCTGCCGCAACATATTCGGACTCGCTATTGTTTTTCCTGAATGCCAACGAGCCTGACCGTCAAATCTCTGCCAGATTAGCGAAACTATATACGATAGCAGGTCAACGGTTATCCCTTATCAATACGGATCGTACCTCCTCCCAATTGAAAAACTCCGGGGCTATGCGGCTGATCCGTAGCAAAAAGGTGGCGACAGGTATTCTACTTTACTGGAAGCAAATTGATGAGACCAATATCACCCTTGAACGGTATCTGATATACCGGAACGCCGGGCGCGAACTCTCCTTCAAATTATTTATTATCCCACTGGTGTATGTCACGGAGCTCCATATACCGCTGGATTCAGTGCGAACTTTAAAAGTTATCGACAATGACAGTAAAAAATGGGATGAATTAAGAAACCTGAATGCGATCTGCGGTTCTATTGCCAGGGTTGGGCATTTAACCAATCTCAATAAGCAATTGAATAAGGCCATTGATTTAATAGAACTAATCAAAAAAGAATATAGTTTGAAATGACCGGCAAACCCCCGAAAGGGGGATCAATAAGGATTCACTTTTGAGTCAAAAAGGAAATCCCTCTGAATAATTCTTAACTTGAGTGTATGAAAAGGATGATTTTTCTCCTGCTGTTGCCGATCCGGTTATTTTCCCAGACTCCCTCCCAACAGGAGATCGCTCACTGGCAGCAGGAAGCTAAAAAAGTGACTATCATCCGCGACAACTGGGGCATTCCCCATGTTT
Source organism: uncultured Chitinophaga sp. (assembly GCA_964431095.1). Taxonomy (GTDB): domain Bacteria; phylum Bacteroidota; class Bacteroidia; order Chitinophagales; family Chitinophagaceae; genus JJ008. Next base: position 972 of record CAYSIU010000002.1, read on the forward strand.
ACGGCAAGACCGATGCCGATGCGGTATTCGGGCTGATGTATGCACAATGTGAAGATGATTTCAAAAGGGTAGAGATGAACTATATTGAAAAGCTGGGGCGCAGGGCAGAAATAAAGGGAGAATCCTGGGTCTATGACGACCTCCTGATCCGCCTGGTGATCGATTCTGCCGATGCGATTAAAGATTATAACTCTTCACCGGTCTGGTTAAAAAAACTCTGTGACGCTTTTGCCGATGGGATCAATTATTACCTGTATAAAAACCCGGCTATGCAACCGGTACTGCTGAAGCGATTCAAACCCTGGTATCCCCTGCTATGGACCGATGGTAGCATCGACGCCATTAATACCGCGGGCATTTCTGCCAATGACCTGAAGAATTTTTATACGGGAACCGATGCGCCGTTTTCCCTAAATGAAAAACAGGATGAAGAAACGGGTAGTGGATCCAATGGGTTGGCTTTCGGACCCAGGATCACTGCCTCGCATCACGCGATCCTTTATATCAACCCGCATGTGACGCTTTATTTCCGGCCCGAAGTGCATATGGTAAGCGAAGAGGGATTGAATGTATATGGCGCCGTAACCTGGGGACAATTCTTCGTGTACCAGGGTTTCAACGAACACTGTGGCTGGATGCATACTAGCAGCGAAGTGGATGCAGCCGACAGCTATATCGAGAAAATTTCAAAGAAAGGAAA
>CAYSIU010000002.1:1681-8365 GCA_964431095.1 uncultured Chitinophaga sp.
AATATGAATATGATGGTAAACAAAAACCCGTAACAAAAAAAAAGATCATTCTCTTATCACTGGATGGCGCTTCCATGAAAACAAAGATCATCAGGGCGTTCTTCACCCATCATGGGCCCATAATGGCAAAAAAGAACGGGCAATGGTTGAGCGTAAGGGCCGACAACCGCATTATGAACGGGTTGGTACAATGCTGGCAACGGGACAAGGCAAAAAGTTTTGCCGATTTTAAGAAAACGCTCGCCTTACTTGGTAATATTTCCAATAATACCGTATACGCGGATGCAGAAGGCAATATCGCGTACTGGCACGGTAACCGTATTCCTAAACGGGACACGAAATATGATTGGAGCAAACCCGTGGATGGAACTACTCCCGCTACCGAATGGAAGGGTTATCATTCGATCCCCGAAATCGTGCAATGTATCAACCCGCCCAATGGCTGGTTGCAGAACTGCAATTCCACTCCTTATACTGTGGCTGGCAGCAATAGCCCAAAAAAAGAAAACTATCCCGCCTACATGGCCCCGGACGGGGAAAATTTTCGCGCCATCAATGCTGTCAGAGTATTGTCCTCCGGAAAAGATTACACAATTGATAAAGTGATCGAAGCAGGTTATGACCGGCGTCTTGCGGCCTTTGAAATATTGGTGCCCGCACTGCTGAAAGCCTATGAAACCAGCAATTCAAAAATTGATTATTCGTTTTTAGCAGAGCCGATTAAACTATTAAAGGACTGGGATTACAATTGCGGTGAAAACTCGGTGGCCACAACATTGGCTGTTGGTTTCGGGGAAAAACTAATGCGCACGATCAACCAGGTCAGCCTCGACAATGAAAAAGCAGATATGGTTTCCAAAACAAAAAAATTCGCCGCCATTGCAAAGCCTTCTGAATTATTGAACGCCTTCTCGGACGCGGTCAATGATCTGAAAACAAAATATGGAAACTGGAACATTCCCTGGGGGGAGATCAACCGGTTCCAGCGGGTCTCTACCGATATCGACAATAAATTCGATGACAACAAACCCAGCCTACCGATCGGCTTTGTCTATTCTGCCTGGGGCATGTTGCCTTCTTTCAGCAGTCATACTTATCCCGGCACAAAGAAAAGATATGGTGCCTCGGGCAACAGTTTTATTTGTGCTGTGGAATTCGGGGAAAGAATAAAGGCAAAATCATTGCTCGCAGGCGGCGAAAGCGGCAAAGAAGGTTCCCCTCATTTTTTTGACCAGGGTCTTATGTACAGTAAGGGGCAGTTTAAAGAAGTATTGTTTTATAAAGAGGATGTAATGAAACATATTGAGAGAAGTTATCATCCGGGAGAGTGAGTTCAGTTTGCAGTTGGCAGTCAGCAGTTGGCAGTTGGCTCCCGATCACTATCGGGATGGCAGCCGCCAGATTTCCTTCCGCATCGAGGCAGGCGGACCGGTAATAAAAAATACAATGCATATGAGAAGGTTTCTGTTTTTATTGATTTTGCCACTCCAAGCAGGTGCTCAGAATAATCATGCTCAGTTGCTGGAACAATACATGAGTGGCCAGCAGAAATATTTCCAGTTTAACGGGAACATTCTCGTAGCCGAAAAGGGGAAACCTATTTACCAGCAGGCGCTCGGGTACGCGGACTATAATACCAGGAAGATGCTGAACGATAGTTCTGTATTTGAACTGGCTTCCCTCTCCAAGCAATTCACCGCAATGGGCATCATGATGCTGAAAGAAAAGGGACTTCTGGGCTATGATGACAATATTAAAAAATTCTTCCCTCAGCTTCCCTATGATAATATCACAATACGAAATCTATTGACCCATACTTCAGGGCTTCCTGCCTATGAGTCGCAGTTTGAAAAGAACTGGGACAGGAAAAAGATCGCTTTCAATAAAGACGTCATCGAAATGCTGGAACGGCTTAAAGACACGCTGTTTTTCAAACCCGGCAGTAAGTGGAAGTACAGCAATACAGGATATGCTTTGCTGGCATCTATTATTGAAAAGGTATCAGGTATGAGTTATAATGATTTTATGGCGAAAAATATTTTTCAGCCCCTTGGTCTGACACATACCTTTATCTATAATAGCCGGCGAAGCACCGGGAAAATCCCTGCCAATTATGCATTGGGTTATGTGTATTCCGATAGCCTGAAGCGCTATATTTTACCAGACAGTCTTTCAGCTTTCGACGTGGTATACTATCTCGATGGGATCGTGGGCGATGGTTGTGTAAACTCTACCATCCTTGACCTTTTTAAATGGGACCGTGCATTGTATTCAAATAAACTGGTCAACAAACCGGACGTGGATGAGATGCAGTCGGCATTGGTACAAACATCCCCGGCTGATACCAATTCTTTTTATGGATTCGGGTTGATGGTCCAGCCAAAGTCGGACCGGGGAAAAGTGATCTCGCATACCGGTAGCTGGCCCGGATACCATACCCTGATCGTGCGGCGACCCGAAATTGATGAGACCATCATCATTCTTTCCAATAACGAATCGAATTTGCCTTTTTTCCGTGCTGCCGTGGAATCCATTCTCGAAGATGAACCCCTGGTCATGCCCTATGAGCACAAAGAAGTAAAAATTGATACATCGATTTTGAAAAATTATGTAGGTAAATGGGGAGTGGGCATCACGCTCCAATTCATCAAAAAGGAGGGAAAACTTTACCGTCATCGAAACGGCACTCCTGATATTGAACTGAAACCGGAATCTAATACAAAGTTCTTTTATGCTGACGGTACCGACAGACAAATAGAATTTGAAGTGGATAGTACGGGCAAAGTGATCAAAGTGTGGTTTCTCAATATGGGGCAGAAAGGTGAATTGAAAAAGGTTGAGTAGGTGGCCGGGAGTGGTAAATGGAGTGTGTCGGGCAGTTTTTTCTATCACCAAAAGTAATCTTGAAGAAATTATTTATCTTTTGACAAAAAATATTCAATGAGCCCTGAATGGAAAAGCAGGATTATCCGTTTGGTCATTTATGTGATCGTGGGGTTTGCTGCTGCCTTCCTGTATCATTACCTGAAAAAAGACTAATTCTCTTTTTATGGATCAGCTAACTCTTGGAATAGGAACGCGCCTGCAACACAGCCAGTATGGTCCTGGAGTGATTGTGGGTATCCACTATGCCACTTATCTTATTTCATTTATCAATCATGGTATCAAGGAAATTGACAAAACCGACAACAAGCTGGAAGAGATCATACCCGAAAATGTATCCGAAGAAATAGAAACCCATTCTGAAGTGGAACGATCGCTGCTGAAAATGCTAAAACTTTGGGGAGGGGTTTCTGAAAACGTCCCCCTGGGCGACCGTTGGCAGCATGGGACGATGCTCCTGCAACCGGCTGACAAAAGTTTGAAACCAAAAGAGATACCGATCGAGGATTTCTTCCATAAGATCGTGATGCTGCGGGACCGGCTCCGCGTGCTGGAACAGAATATCAACAGCAATAAAAAGCTGAGTGATGAAGAAAAAGTCAATATTCAGCAATATATCACGCGCTGTTATGGCTCCCTGACCACTTTTAATGTTTTATTCAGAAATAAAGAGCAATGGTTCATAGGGGACAAGGGCCCCGGCGATTAAGATTCTGTAAATTGTACCCATGAAATGGCTTTTTATTTCCCTATGGATCCCTTTCACCGCCCATTCACAGGTTCCGGAATGTGATCTGCTCATCAGCAATGGTAAGATCATCGATGGCACCGGCAATAGCTGGTTTTACAGTGATCTTGCGATCAGCAACGGGAAGATCATCGGTATAGGCAGGAATCTTTCTTATCATGCAAAAAAGACGATCAATGCGGCAGGACTGATCGTTGCTCCCGGTTTTATTGATGTACATACCCATTTGGAAGGTGATGAAACCAAAGATCCGGACGCCACTAATTTTATCCTGGATGGAGTGACCACCTGTGTTACCGGGAATTGCGGTTCTTCCAATATTGATATAGGCCGGTATTTAAAATGGATCGATTCATTAAAACTTTCCATTAATGTAGCGACCCTGGTCGGCCACAATGATGTACGGAAAACGGTAATGGGCCGGGCCAACCGCGACCCCAGTCCGGAAGAGATGCAGCGAATGGACAATATCGTTGATAAAGCGATGCGGGATGGTGCGGTTGGTTTCTCCACAGGTTTGATCTACATCCCCGGCGCCTATGCCAAAACTGCAGAGATTGTTGAGCTGGCAAAGATCGCTGCCCGCTACAATGGTCTTTATGCGACGCATATGCGTGATGAGGGTGATAGTGTTACTTATGCCATCAATGAAGCGCTGACGATCGGGAGGGAAGCAAAAATACCCGTGGAGATCTCCCATTTCAAATGCAGCGGTCAGCAGAATTGGGGGCGAAGTAAAGAAACGGTGCCGATGATCGAAGCGGCAAGAAAGGAGGGGATCGAAGTGACCATTGATCAATATCCTTATACCGCCTCCAGTACTTCCATCAGTACCTTAATTCCGGATGAGATCCTCGCCGATAACCAGGACTCTGTAAAGACCCGTTTACAAAATCCGGAAATAAAGAAATATGTGATCCATTCCATGTTGGCCCGACTGAAAAAAAGAAAACTAAAGCATTTCAGCTATGCGGTGGTAGCCTACTATGCACCCGACACTACTTACAACGGCAAAAGCATCGAGCAGATCAACCTCATGAAAGGAAGAAAGCATAATAGAAAAGCAGAAGCCGAAACCATCGTTGATATCATGATGAATGGCGGCGCCAGCGCCGTTTTTCACGGTATGAGCGAGGAGGATGTGAAGCGGATCATGCAATACCCATTCAATATGTTTGCCAGCGACGCCACGATCCGCGCATTTGGCTATGGAGTGCCTCACCCAAGGGGATATGGCACCAATGCAAGGGTGCTGGCGGAATATGTCCGGGATCAGCATGTGATCACACTGGAAGAAGCCATCCGGAGAATGACCTCCCTTCCTGCTCAAAAATTCCAGTTAAAAAACCGCGGTTTATTGAGAGAGGGATATGCTGCTGATATTGTGATCCTCGATGAAAAAGAAGTACAGGATGTTTCTACTTATGATAAACCCCACGCTTATTCAAAGGGCTTTCATTATGTGATCGTCAATGGCGTGCTCACCGTAGAAAATGAAAAACATACCGGCGTAAGGGCAGGAATCGCATTGTATGGACCGGGGGTGCAGTAGACAGTTGGCAGTTCGCAGTCTGCAGTTCACAGTCTGCAGTTGGCAGTCTGCTACCGATCACTATCGGGATGGCAATTAGCAGGTTGGGTAATGACTTAGTTTTAAATTTGGTTCTATAAAATTTTCTACCTTTAATTGCGCTAAACCTATCTGCCATGAAAAGGCTATTTCTCCCATTCTTCTGCCTGCTGATCGTCAACAACTTGTTAGGGCAGGTTGTCTCCACAAATGAGGCTAAAGAAATCTTCCAAAAGACCGTTTCCTACCTAAAATCGTCCGATACGTCATCCTTTGTCAATTTATGGTATTTGGATAATACTGGGAACCCTCATGACAATACCATATTCGACAAACAACAACTCATACAAGAATTTAAAGATTTACAATTATTCTTGACAATTCCCCTGGTAAAAGATTTACCTTTTGAGACCATAGAAATATCTGAAATGCCCGCGGCACTTAAAGCGAAGTGTAAGATAAAAGCCTATTTTAAGATTGATGACAAATTATCGCTTGCTTATGGCTTTTTAGTTGATTACATCAACGGGAAATGGTATCTGCGTTGGCATGGAGAAACTACTATTTCTCCAAAAGGGTAAATTGTTTTTTTTTATATGTTCCCCTTTTCTTAAGACTTCAATAGTAGCCGGGTTGGCAATATCCTAAATGGTCATTATACTTTCCATTAATCCGGCTTGCGTTGCAGCAGGATGTTGTACATAATCTTTGTAAGAAAAATAGAATACCTTCAATGTCCCTGTCCCACTTACTTCCCATCATTCCGTCGCCCGGATGTTATTTTGACGGAAATTAAAAATTCAGTATATGGCAAAGTATGTTTCACTCCTTAGCTGGACCGACCAGGGCATCCGCAATGCCAAAGACTCAATCAACCGTGCCAATGCGGCACGCAAAGCATTCCAGGCTGCCGGTGGCAAGATCAATGATATCTATTGGACCATCGGTTCCTACGATGTGCTGGTAATATTCGAAGCCCCGGACAGTGATACGGCCTACCGGATGATGCTGGCAACGGGGATGCAGGGCAATGTCCGCAGCGTTACCATGCCAGCGATGGATGAGCAGGCGATGGGCAAAGTATTGCAGGGTCTTCCCTGATACAAAAGCGTTTTATTGCTTCCGGTAAGTCCCCATGAGTTCTCCCTGCGCGAGGATATGATCCTTCATCGTTTTTTCCAGCTGCTTCGCATCGGCCGAGGAAAGAGAAAGCATATTGTCCAGCGCATAGCATTTAAAAAAATAGCGATGGGTACCCGAAGGCGGACAGGGCCCTCCGTAACTTGCCCGGCCCCAGGAATTTTTCCCCTGACTGGCACCGGAAGGAACACTGTTTTCACTGATATTTTTTGTCTGTGCTGAAATATTCCACAGCACCCAATGCACCCAGGTACCTGCCGGCGCATCGGGGTCATCCATGATCAGTGCGAGGGATTTTGCAGCAGCCGGAACATCGGCTATCTGCAGCGGGGGATTGATATCG
>CAYSIU010000002.1:8465-24475 GCA_964431095.1 uncultured Chitinophaga sp.
GAGGGATTTTGCAGCAGCCGGAACATCGGCTATCTGCAGCGGGGGATTGATATCGGCACCCTGGCAGGTATATTTCGATGGAATACTTTCTCCCTCTTTGAATACGGCACTTTCGATTTTCATAACCGGCAAATTTTGAGATGAAGAAGGATGTTTATCACCGGTCCAGCAACTTAGTAACCCGGCAAATGCAATACCATAAAAAGGGACAAGGATCAGGGCATATGGATTTTCTTTCATGATCCAGCTTAAAAAAAACGAACTTTTTTTATAGTTGAAATAAAGCAACGTTGAAATATTTAATCTTATCCGAAATTACCTTTATTCATTATTACGACTCTGAACAACTGTCTCTTTACACCTGCCTCCCGGCTAGGGGCTTTCGCTTTCTGCCTCTCGCTTCTTTTTATGTTCCTCTTCTGTCAGCTTCACCGACCAGGGGCCGTTCCCCGCGATTAAAAAATAAATGAGCAGCAAAAGCACCAGGATCGTAAGAAACAATTCCGAATAGGGTCGCAGCATTGCCTTATTCGTACTCAGGAAAAAGACCGCTCCCAGCAAGACGGGGATCTGGATGAGGCAGGCAAAGCGGGTGAGCACCCCAAAGATCAGTAAGATACCCCCTAGCAAGTGTGCAAAGACCGTGTAATGACCGGCTAATATATAGTAGAACGAAGTTGATTTTTCCGTCATCAGACCGATCAGGCCGCTCATGTTGTTCAGAAAATCCACCCCCTTGTAACAAAGAAATCCACCCAAAGCTATACGTATGATGTCCATCCATTTGGGGTGGTGTCTGTCTCCCCAGTACTGGAACCGTTGAAGGAGGTTCATATAGTAAAGTTTTAAGTGATAAAAAAAGAGCTTTTCTAAAGTTACAGTTATTCCGGTTGCTCCTGTTCTTTGACAACCCGGACTTTTTTTATTGGTTGTTTTCTCCAATAAGTTAAACTTCGCCAGCACCACTCCAACGGACCAAACCTGAAATAACGCAGCCAGAGGTGGCTCCAGACAATCTCGATGACCCAGACCGCTGCAACTACATAATAGATCTCGTAGCGTTGCAGCTTGCCATACATTCCAAACCCAATCCCATAAAAGAACAGGCCGCAGAGCAGGGATTGCATCAGGTAATTACTGAATGCCATTTGCCCGACGGGTCGCGTTAGTGCAAAAAGCCATTTGAACCATCCGGATTTATACAGTAGCATGATGAGCCCGAAAATGCCGAGGGATCGGAGCGTCCGGGATAGTTCATAATATGCAAAGGGGGCATTCTTTAAAAGAAGAAATGAGTTAAACTTATAGGTAAATAGCGGTTGCAGCCGGAAATAGGAGATGAGCAGGCCGGAACCCAGCCCGAGGATGCATAATAGCCAGTAAATTTTTGTCTTTGCATTACCGGTCAGGATGCCGCTTTTAAAAAATGCCATGCCCAGCAGCATAAAAAGTAATACATCCCAGATCTCATAATAAGTAAATTCAAATTCGTACCGGACACTCAGGTTGCTGACATTCTCATATAATTTCCCATAGTTTCCTCTCATCTCTCTCAGGTTCTTTTTCATTTCTTTTTGCTGGCTGGCAGAATCGTTCTTTTGTTTCATCTTTTTCATTGGTTCCAGCTACTCTTTTTTCAGATCGGTCAGCTTTACTTTGCTGGTGTCGATCTTAGCAATGGCTTCACCTTTGCTGATCGTGTGTTTTTGTTTAAAAAAATCCCGGTTCTCTCTTACTGTCATCAAAATCAAACACACCCCGGACGCGATCAGCAGGTGTTTTACTTTCAGGTTCCTGAATGTAAAAGCAACAATGCCGATGATGGCATATTCAAATAAAATATCCCCGGACCACAGTAACACAAAGGCATTCGCCAAACCAAAAACCAACAACCATAGCTGGCGGCGGATAAAATACTCGGCGGGCAATATCCCTCCTGCTCTTTTCTGCAAACGCGTCATAAATAAAATGATCCCGGCCCCGAAGAGCATGGAAAAAATGGCCCGCTGGCTGCCTTCCAGCAACCAGTTGATCAGGTACCATACTTTTTGATTGATGGTTCCCAATTCATGGGCTACTGTAAGATTATACGCAGCCGGGTCAGGTATTGCGAAATAAGGGATATTCATCAGCAGGATGCCGAGCAGGGCGATCCCGCGAAGAGAATCAATTAATATAATTCTTTCTTCCTGGCCGGTGGGAGCGGCCAGGGAAACATGCGCCGGTTCATGGGCCATAGTGTTTTGTTTAATGATGAACGCCCGCGGTTATTTGATCAGTTTCAGGATCTCCCGGTGGCTGCTTACCGTATGCTCTTTGAACCGGGTGTACCAGGATTGAAAATCGCCCTGTCCCATACCGCTTGACAGTGCTTTTTCATACTCTCCCAGTGAATCAAATTCTTCCTCCATAATCAGGCGGTAAGAATCACCGGTAAAATCGGTGAGCATACGTCTTGATTTTGCCTGGGGAAACATGTTTTTGCTGTCGGCTTCATCCATCAGGGCCTTTACATCGCGGTAATGCCCGAATTTTAAATGGAAAATGTCACGAACGACGTACATAAATACAAGTTTTAAATGTTTACGATTAATTGTTATTGACTACTGTATCATTCAAAATCCTTTTTCCGAACCTAAGTATTTTTTGAACCATTCCATATTGCTCTGCATGACTTTCAATATCATTTTAGGCTCCGTTGGTCCATGGGGCTGACGTGGCAAGGCCAGCAACTGAACCGGGATGCCTCTTCTTTTCAATGCATGATAGAACATCACTGAATTATTGATGGGCACTCTTGCATCGGCTTCGCCATGTTGCAGCATCACCGGTGTTTTGACGTTCTGTACATACCGGAGCGGCGAATGAGCGTCAAACACAGCCCAATCCGCCCAGGGTTCCGTTTTCATATACGACACCAGGAACCCCGGAATATCATCCGTCATATTCTGGAAAGAGAGATCTACCACAGGAGCTCCTATGGACGCGGCTTTAAACCGGTCCGTATGCCCCACGATCCAACTACTCATGAACCCACCATAACTCCAACCCCTCACCCCCAATTTATTTTCATCTACCGAACCCATTTTAATCACATAATCCACTCCCGCCATCAGGTCCCTGAAATCAGCACCGCCCCAATCCCGCTGATTTGCCAAACGAAATGCAACGCCATAGCCGCCGGAACCTCTTGGATTCAGCCGCAAAACAAACATTCCCGCTTCGGCAAATGCCGCGATGGGATAGGTTGTTTGATTGCTTGCAATAAAGTTTTGAGCAAATACCCCTGCCGGCCCGCCATGCACATTGAGTATCATCGGGTATTTTTTACCGGGTTCATAATTCATGGGATAAGTAAGGAGGCCTTCTATTTCCATTCCATCAAAACTTTTCAAGCGGATCAACTCTGTTTTCGGAACCGGGCATTTTGCCAGGTCTGGATTGATATCAGAAATCTTTATGGGAGAATAATCCCCTGTCGCGCTTACAAAAGCTTCTCCCGGCCTGGATGTATTCTGCGAAACGAATCCCCAGTAGGTCCCGGTGCTGTTCAATGACGCTGTGCCCAGCAGGTCCTTGCTGCCCTTATTCCATTCCGTGATCGTTTTTCCATCCAGCCCCAGGTTGTAAATACTGTACAGCGTTTTATTACTTTCACCAACATAGACAGTATTACCATCCCGGCTCCATCCCAGTAGATTGGTCTGGTCATTGGGTGTAGCGGCAAGCCTCTTTGCTGTTCCTCCCTGTACCGGTACAATGTTTACCCAATTTTTGCCTCCCCATATTACCGGATCTTCCGAAACCAGGTAGGCAATATATTTTCCATCGGGACTGAACAAAGCATCTGTCTCCCCTGCCGGGGTATTGGCTACATTTTTAATTTCCCCGCTAGTTATATTTACCATAGAGATGTCGCTGTACACAGAACTGTTGGCCAACGGCGATTCACCATGCGTATAAACAATCCACTTGCTATCGGGGCTCCAATCGAACGAGATTGTATTCCGGTTTTCCTTTGTGAGTAATTTCCATTTTCTTTTCCCGGAGCTGTCTTTATCATTCAGCCATAAAAGGTAAAGGCGGTTTTGTTTGATGCTCTCATCATAAAAATACCAGTCGTTTTTCCCTTTCTTGTCCTTTTCCTCTGCATCGTTTGGGGCATCCATCATGGTATAGGCGATCAATTTTCCATCCGGGCTCCAGTTAAAGTCATTCACTCCATTCCTGGTATCGGTTATTTTTTCCGCCTCGCCCCCATCCATCGGCAGCAGGTAAATATTATTTTTCCCATCTCTTGCTGAAGTAAATGCGATCCATTTCCCGTCAGGGCTCCACCGTGGATTGGAAGAATTTTTATCGCCCTGGGTTAGCTGTATGGTATGATTTCCGTCAGCATTGCAAAGAAAAATCTGGTTCACATATTCGCTGCGGTCATCTGTCATGACCGCTTCCCTCACGGAATAAAGCACTTTATTTCCATCAGGAGATACCCTGACTGCCGTAATGTTTTTCATTTTCAGGCATTGTTCAGGGCTCCAGCAGGTTTTTGTTTGTGCAATGATGACGATCGATAAAAGGCAGCCAATAGCAGTTAAAAGTTTACGTTTCATATAATGATTTTATAAAATTGAATAGCGGCACAGAAATATCCAGGGGGGAAGATTACCGGGGTTAGCAAGTGGAAATACAAGTTAAGAAGCTGCAGGCGAATAAACAAACCCGTTATTACATTATCATAAAAGAAAATGTCCGTGGTTGGGCTGGTTTCACTAAATTCATAAATCAATATGGAAGTTCACCAGCACATGCATCCCGCGGGGAAGAAATGGTTTCATTACTTCTGGGAATTTCTTATGTTGTTCCTGGCCGTAACGCTTGGTTTTTTCGTAGAGAATCGACGGGAGCATTTCCTGGAAACCAAAAGAGAACAGGTCTATATTCGTTCTGTGACCGAAGATCTGCACCAGGATATTACGAACCTGGACAGTATTATCCGGGTAAGGAAGGAACTGGATAGCTGGATGGATTCACTGCTGTATCTCCTCAATTACACCGATCCAAAGCAGCACGGCAATGAGATTTATTATTATACCCGCTGGATTCCCCGCACTTATCGTTTTTATACTACAGACCGCACCATTTCCCAGTTAAAAAATGCAGGTAATTGGCGACTGATCCGCAACCAGAAAGTATCGGAGGCCCTGGCTTCTTATGACAATTTTGTGCGCACGATTACCGTGTATATCGAGCAAAGGGAAGAATCGCTGGTGCTGATCCTGTATGAGTCTATTGATAAACTATTTGATAGCCGGGTGTTCGAAAAAATGGTTAATGGTTTGAGATTTAACCGCCCCACCGATAATCCAATGCTGATGAGCTATGATAAAAACGAGATCAATATTTTCTGTAACCGGATTCATTTCCGAAAAAATTCCAACCTCTATTTTATCCATACTGCCGAACAGCTGCTGGGCGAAGCAAAAAAAACGCTGGTGCTCATTGAACAGGAATATCCTTTGAAATGACAGTTGTGTCCTCAACCCGTCTTTTATTCCGGGTCCGATTCACAATTTCCGGTTATTTATTAAAAGCTTAGCAGTTTTTGAATAGATTCATGTAATCTCGAAGCGGCGAGAAAATTTTTTTCCAACTCTATACTGAAAGGAACAGGTGTATCAAGGCTTGCGCAGCGCATTACCGGTGCATCCAGCAAGCTGAAGCAATTCTCAGCGATCCAGGCGGCAATCTCACCTCCAATACCTCCTATAAGCGTGTCTTCATGTAACAGCAACACTCTTCCTGTTCTTTGTACCGATTCCCTGATAGCAAAATAATCCAGTGGGGCAAGTGTTCTCAGGTCCAGGATATCAATTGAAATCTCCGGGTGCTCTGCTGCATAATCCTCAGCCCAGAGTACAGCACTGCCATAAGCGATGATGGAAATTTCATCTCCCTCCCTCACATGTCTTGCCTTACCGATCTCAATTTCATAATATTCTTCCGGGACAGGTCCGCTGACCGAACGGTACAAGGCTTTATGCTCAAAATACATCACCGGGTTCGGATCATTGATCCCGGCGATCAGCAATCCTTTTGCATCCATTGGCGTGGAAGGGTACACCACTTTTAGTCCCGGGACATGCGTGAACCAGGCTTCATTGCTTTGCGAATGAAAGGGCCCTGCTCCCACTCCTCCACCGGTCGGCATCCGGATCAGGACATCGGCATATTGTCCCCATCGATAATGAATCTTCGCGAGGTTGTTGACGATTTGATTGAATCCGCAGGTCACAAAATCGGCGAACTGCATTTCCATTATGCTCTTGTAGCCCTCCAGCGATAAACCAAGTGCTGCGCCGACGATCGCGCTTTCACATAGCGGGGTATTTCTCACCCTTTCTTTTCCGAATTCCTGTACAAATCCTTCCGTTATTTTAAATGCTCCTCCATATTCGGCAATATCCTGGCCCATGAGGATGAGATTGGGGTGTTTATTCATCGATTGCTTCAGCCCTTCGCTGATGGCATCGATCAATCGCAAATCGCGGGTGGGGAATGGGGAATGGCCGATGGGATGTGAATTGTCAATAAGTTTGACTGCCGTCCCGATAGTGATCGGGAGCGGACTGTAGACTGACTCCAATTCTTCTTCACTATCGGCGACGACCTGTTTTGTATCAAATCCAATCGTTAATTCGCTTTCAATTTTACTTTTGAATTCATTTCTTATATCAGCAATGGCTATTTCTTTCAATACAGCTGTTTCAATCAGATAACGTTCGTAATTTTTGATCGGGTCCTTTTGTTCCCATAGCCGGAACAGGTCGGATGGTATGTATTTGGTCCCGCTGGCTTCTTCGTGACCACGCATCCGGAAGGTCATACATTCGATCAGATAAGGCTTCTGGTTCCTGATGCAATATTCCCTGACCCCTTTTACCGTGTCATATACCGTTAGTATATTATTGCCGTCTATCTGCACTCCTTCCATGCCATAGCCCTTTGCGCGGTCAACCAGGCTGATGCAACGGTATTGTTCGTTAACCGGGGTGCTCAATCCATAGCCATTGTTTTCAATGATGAATATGACCGGCAGATCCCAGACAGCCGCTACGTTCAATGCTTCGTGAAAATCGCCTTCACTGGTGCCACCCTCGCCGGTGAATGCCAGCGAGACTTTGTTCTGTTTTCTTAATTTATACGCCAATGCCACCCCATCTGCAATGGCCAGTTGTGGGCCCAGGTGGGAGATCATTCCGCAGATATGATGTTCTTTATTACCAAAATGAAAACTTCGTTCTCTACCGTGGCTATAACCCTCCTGCGCCCCCTGCCATTGCATAAAGAGTTTACTAAGGGGCATATGGCGGGTGGTGAAAACCCCGAGATTCCGGTGCAATGGCATGATCCATTCATCCTCCTGCAATGCCAGGGTTGCTCCAACGGCGATCGCTTCCTGTCCTATCCCGCTGAACCATTTGGAGATCCTTCCCTGGCGCAACAGCAATAGCATTTTTTCCTCGATCATGCGCGGCCAGAGCAGGGCCTTATAAAAATGGATAAGCTGTTCGTTGGGTAGATCCTTCCGATCAAAAGTCATGTTGCGAATTTATGGCATTCAACACATAGATTCAGCGAAATGAAATGATACGGGGCGGGAAAAGGAATTCATGTGTTTTTAAATACAGATGCCGGAGAAACAGGGTTGGGCAGCGTTGGGGTTACAATTTGTTTTGGCAACAGTAGTGTTTGAAATGCTTTTGCTCAAAAAATGTCTGTTGAATATAATTAAATCACCACCAGCTCATAAAAAGCTTCGGGTTGGAAATATTGCTGCGCCAGTTGTTGCAATGCCTCAGCTGTAATCGTTTTGATCGTATGGATCGAATCGTAGAAATATCGTTCGGTCAGGTTGTTTAAAATAATATTCTTCCAGCGGGCAATGATCTGGAAAGGACCATCGAGGTCGCCGAGGATACCCCCCATCATGTAATTTCTTACCAGCAACAACTCTTCCTCATCTACCGGTTCTTCTCTCAGCTTTTTCATTTCTTTATATACTTCTTCAATAGTGGGTTCGCAAACGTCTCTTCCGGCTTCCGTGCTGATCACCCAGGCCGATGCATGAATATGATTCTGCAGGTAGCTATGGATACCATACGTATATCCTTTCTCTTCTCGTATATTGGTCATCAGCCTTGACCCAAAGAATCCCCCGAAAAGCGTATTCAATACCAGTGCTTTCAGGAAATCGGGATGGTGGCGGTTGGGGAAGGGGCGGGCCAGGCGCACCGAACCCTGCACTCCTTCTTCATTATTGGTAACCCGTGATCTTCTTTCGCTTACCGGTGCAGGTTCGATCGGTGAAAGGGTGACATTCTGGTTGGGCAGGTCCCCAAAATACTGGTTGAGCAATGATTGAAGATCAGCAGGGATCCTCCCCGCCACGAACAATAGCAATTTTCCCTGCTGGTAGTATTTCTTATAAAAATCCTGCAGGGGCTCGCGCCGGAGTGCATCGAAATCCGCGAGCTCGCTGAACTTTCCGTAAGGATGCAGCTTCCCGAATACATAGGCATCGATCAGGCGGCCTGCCACAAAATCGCTTTTTTTCAGGTTCACTTTCAGCCGCTGTTTCATGTTCTGTTTATAAATATCGAGTTCGTCCTGCGGTAGAACAGAATCCACGATCAGTTCCCGCACCACCGGTAAAAGTTCTTTTACATGTTTTGTCAGGCAGTGAAGGGTGATCGTCGCTGTTTCATTGTAACAGGCCCGGTTGAGATAGGAGCCATAATACTCAAAATGCTCATTGATCTGGAAAGCTGTTTTAGAGGAAGTCCCGTTGCGCAACAAAAAATTCGCTGTGGCTGCCACCAGGTCCTGTTCTTCAAACCAGTTACCGGCATAAAATACCCACTCCAGGGAAAGCACTTCCTCGGTGCCGGCATCCACGGCGTACACCTCAATCCCGTTTCTTAAAGTATATTTTTCGGCCTGCTTCAGACGCAGGTGAAAATTCACTGCATCTACAATCTCCGGAGCCTGTTTCCTGTCCAGCATAGTTTCTGTTTCGTTAGCAGGTGGTTAATTGTTCGATAAATAATAGATGGTGCTGCTGTTGGTATCCCGGAATAGTTCGCGGCTTTGCTCTAAAACATCCTCGGTGGTGACCGAGCCATATTTTTTCAGCTCGAAATTCATCCAGGAAGCATCTCCCAATATCTCATAATAGGCCAGGCTGTTGGCCCGGCTCATAACGCTCATGTCTTCAAAAGCGATCAGGCTTTCGGTTTTATTTTTGACCTTCTGCAATTCTGTCTCGCTTACCAATTCGCTCTTCATTTTTTCCAGCTCGGCTTCCACGGCCTGTTCCCCGGTTCGGATATTCACTCCTTTTACCAGTTTACCTTCTATCACTACCAGTCCGTTGTCGGTGCTGCCGAAATGATGACATTCGATATTACTGAATAGTTTTTTTTCTTTTACCAATGATTGGTAGAGGCGCGATGATCCGCCGCCGCTCAGGATATCGGTCAGCAGGTCCACTATGTAATATCTTCTATCCAACCGGCTGGGCATATGCCAGCATTTGTACAAAGCGTCGAGCGGTACGTCGGCTTTTATTTCCAGTCTTCGCGCTTCGGTTTGTGGCGGTTCCTGTGGTAAATTCCGTTTATACATTGTGCCGGAAGGAATATCGCCAAACCATTTTTCTGCAAGGCTTCTTATTTTTTCTGTTGTTATATTTCCTGCAACGACCAGCACCGCATTCACCGGCCGGTAATATTTATAGAAAAAGTTTTTTACATCCTCCAGCCTGGCATTTTCGATATGTGATAATTCTTTCCCGATCGTCATCCAGCGGTAGGGGTGCACTTTGTAAGCCAGCTCCCGCATTTTGTGCCATACATCTCCATAGGGTTTGGTCAGATAGTGTTCCTTGAATTCTTCGCACACCACTTTCCGCTGTACATCCAGGCTTTTTTCACTGAATGCCAGCGAGAGCATGCGGTCGCTTTCGAGCCAAAAGGCCGTTTCCAGGTTTTCAGCAGGTAATTGTATATAATAATTGGTGAGGTCATTGGTCGTATACGCATTGTTTTCGCCTCCCGCCATTTGCAGGGGTTCGTCATAGTTGGAAATGTTGACAGAGCCCCCGAACATCAGGTGTTCGAATAAATGAGCAAATCCCGTTCTCTCAGGATCCTCATCCCTTGCACCTACATCATACATGATATTCATTACGGCCATGGGGGTGCTCAGGTCCTGATGAACAATGACCCTAAGCCCATTGCCCAGTATAATTTTTTCAAATTTGGTCATAAAAACATAACAAGATCAGTACGCTAAAAGTTGTCTTATTCCGGGGTGGTAGGATTTCAATATCCGTTCCTCTTCGGCTAACCCTGATTGTTCAGTGTACCCGGGTCAGCAGGCCGGAGGGAGGGTAAAAATATTGAAAAATGCGGCTTTTGCAGTAAGCCTTTGGAGGGTTCTTATAAAATCAAATAATGCTTTTGACCTTGAATTCAAATTCCATCAACACCCCGTCCCTGCGAATGATCAGTTTCACTCTTTCGTTGGGTGTTTGCAGTTCAATTTTATACTGGTTCAGGTTTTGTGTAAAGTTCTTATTTACCGCCACCACCTGGTCTCCCTCTTTAAGACCCGACATTTCGGCCGGGGAGCCTTTTGCCACGCTTCCTACAATGATCTTGCCCTGTACCAGGTACAATTCCATCCCAGGGTAGGAATAGTCAAAGGTTTCGGCGTAGTGCTGGTTGGGCGTAATATAAATATCACTTTTCGGATAGTTTAATATCACGTTAAAGCGCCGCATGATATCATTGCCGATCAGCCCCCCCATCTGCGGGTAAGCTGTTACGTTATTAACATCATCAAAAATAAAGACCGGCACATTTTTAAAACGGTAGGGGCCTACCCTGACTTCCTTGATCACAGTAAGTTCCATGTCGATCTTGCCTCCCAGTCCTTCCCCTTCCTTGAGCCATCTTTTTCTTTTTTTATCAATAAAATCGCTGTCTTCTTCAAAATCCCTGGAAAGCAGCATGCACAACCCTGCGCCGAGGTCAAAGAGGAACCGGGATGTAATTGTTTTATCATCTTTTACCCGTAAAGGTTGCGTTATCAACTGGCTGATGGCCGGTTTGAGCAGGTATCCCCCCCGCGGATAGCGGATCGTTCCGGGCGTGCAAAAAGTGATCTTCATGCTGTCATAATCAATCTTTATAATATAACGACTCAGCATTGAATAGCCGATGATGCCGTCTATATGTTCGCCATAAACGGCCGTAAGTATTCCATAATCATTGATGTGAAAATTCAGGCTGTCCACCGTCAGCCCGGGAAAATGCAGCTTCTGGTTATAAAGAAAACTTACCGTGCGTATTCCGGCAACACCCCGGATCGTTTTGTCGGTGGGGATAGGTTTCAGGCCAAGGAATTCTGCCGTCGTAGAATCCAATGAAATGCCACTGCTGCCGGTATCGAGTACAAAGCTGAGCGTATCGGGGAAGTCGTCAAGTTTTGCCTGCACGATAATGATTCCCCCCGTTAACTGGTTAAAAGGAACAGTCGTTATAACCTTTGACGGCGGTTCAATAAATTCTTCCTGCGCCGCAAGTGCAGTAGGGGTCAGCCAGGAAAAAAACAAGGCAAGACAATGAATGATCCGGTCCATATGGTTTGGTAGGTGGTAAGGCCCTTTTAGAAATGAATCCTCTTTCATATGACAAATATTTGGCATAAAATGATGCAATTCGTCTTTCCGTTTAAATAAATTTAACGGGTCTTTACCCATTATAAATCACGTTCAACCCTTTTCCCGGCGGGGCGTAACTTTGCCTGTTAACCGGGCACCCCCTGTAAAACGATCCGGTACAAAAAGCAAATCGCTTATGCGGCTCAGTGAATTATACGAAAAAGCCTCTCGTTCTGATTTTCTTTCCGTGGAAGAGGGCGTTTATATCTATGAACAGGCCCCACTGGCCGACCTGATGTTCATTGCCGATGAGCTCAGGAAAAAACAGGTACCCCATGGCAAGGTGACCTGGCAGATAGACCGGAATGTGAATACCACTAATGTCTGCATCGCGAATTGCAAGTTTTGTAATTTTTACCGGATACCCGGGCACCCGGAAGCCTATATCACCGATATGCCCACCTATCGAAAAAAAATCGAAGAAACCTTAAAGTATGGTGGCGACCAGTTGTTATTACAGGGTGGTCATCACCCGGGGCTGGGCTTGCAATTTTATGTTGATACGTTTAAACAGATAAAAGCCGAATATCCAGGTATCAAACTGCATGCACTAGGACCGCCAGAAGTGGCGCATATCACCAAGCTGGAAAAAAGTACGCATCGTGAAGTGCTGGTAGCATTGCGGAAAGCCGGCATGGATTCCTTACCCGGTGCCGGTGCGGAGATCCTGGTTGACAGGGTTCGCCGGCTGATCAGCAAGGGCAAGTGTGGTGCCCAGGAATGGCTCGACATCATGCACGTAGCACACCAACTGAACATCAGCACCAGCGCCACCATGATGTTTGGTCATGTTGAAACCATTAAAGAACGCTTTGAGCACCTGGTAAAGATCAGGGAAGTACAAAGCCGTAAACCCAAAGATGCCAATGGTTTTTTGGCTTTTATTCCCTGGACCTTCCAGGATGTAGATACGTTGCTGGCGAAAATAAGAGGGGTACATAATCTCACTACAGCTGAAGAATATATCCGGATGATCGCCATCAGCCGTATCATGCTGCCGAATATCAGGAATATCCAGGCTTCCTGGCTTACGGTGGGCCGGCAAACCGCTCAAATCTGTTTGCATGCCGGTGCCAATGATTTTGGTTCTATCATGATAGAAGAAAACGTGGTAAGTGCGGCCGGCGCACCGCACCGATTTACTTACAAAACCATTCAGGATGCTATCCGGGAAGCAGGTTTTGAACCCCAACTACGCAACCAGCAGTATGAGTGGAGAGAGATACCGGAGACCATTGTAGAGCAGGTGATCGATTATTGATGAGACCGGCGGGTAGTGCGTGGCGAGTAGCCGGTAAGGGGGTAATGATTAGGTTTCCTCATTCTTTAGAAATATTCGAGATATGAAAATACCTTTTTACCTCTTCGTTTTATTTTTTTTACTTGCCTCCTGCAACCCGGGTAACCAACAGGAGAAACCCCGTGATAAAAACAGTGATTCCCTGGCCAAACAGGCTCCCCTTCCGCCACCTGACACCGAACCCACGGGGGTAACGGTCACAAAATCGTTCCCCAAAAAATGTTTCGAAAATGCCGGGCTGAAATACAATGTTACTATCAATATTATCTACCTGTCAGACACTACTGTAACCGGGACCGTCAGCAGTCAAAGCCTCGAAAGTAACCATGAAGAAAGAGCTGACTTTACAGGAACCGTGAATAACAACAAACTGAACGTGAAATTCAAAGGATCCGTCCCCGTGGTGGGAGATGCTTCCGAATGGACAAATAAACCCTGGGTATTAAAAACCGCAAACGGGGCAATGATTCTTTCCATTGTATTCAATGCAAAGGATTACAATACCAACAAGTGGGGTGAACAGGTTTATGAATTCAATGCCTGCAAATAAAAAACCCCCGGTACTGGTCACCATGTGAAGTCCGGGGGCAATTGATATTTCTTTCTGCTGAGCTATTTGGGATATTTCTCTACTTTATTACTAACGGGTTTCACTGTACGAAGGAAAGCATAGATCGCCTTCAGGTCGCTGTCGGTCATCCCCGCAAACTCAGTCAGTGGCATCATCGTATTCTGTTTTCCGGGATCAAAATGATAATTTTTTTCTTCGCGGTACTGTGTGAACTTATTCAAAAATCGTTCTTCGGTCCAGGCTCCGATACCCGTGGCCGAATCCGGGGTGATGTTGGCGGTATTCACTTTGAAAAGGCTGCCGATCGTAAACTCCAATCCACCTCCGAATGCCCTGCTGAAATCGTATTGCCCCTTTACCTGTGGAGTATGACAGTCCCTACAAACAGCGGCATTGGCAAGATAGGCACCATATGCTACGGGGTCGCTGGCGGGGGGAGCCATATTACTGTCAACGGATTTTTGCAGCGCCTGTGCCGGGTAAGCCATGCTGCTGGGTATCATGAGTTGCCTGGTCGGTACTTTATTTTTTATGGGTTTCAGGGTTCGTATATAGGCAATGATGCTTAAAAGGTCTTCTTTTGCCATATGATTAAAGTTGGCATATGGCATCAGCGGGAACAGGGTATCCCCATTCTTGCTGATCCCCTGTGTCATTGCTCTTAAAACTTCTTCATCCGTCCAGGTACCGATCCCTGTCTCATCATCCGGCGTTATATTTCTTGAATATACGACCCCGGGAAAGCCCGGTAACATTTTATTGTCAAACGCTTGACCTCCCATGCCCTCCGTACCGGGGACAACGGGACCGGAGAATTGACTGAAGTCCCGTTTGCTGTGACAATCAATACAGGGTGTAACGTGCAAGACGAGGTATTCGCCCCTTGCGAGCACTTTTTTTATTGAATCCTCGTTGCTGGTAACTTTTGTTTCTGATTTTTTCCCTTTACAGGCTGAAAAATAAGCGGCGGCAATGATCAGCAGGAAAATGACCGCCAGGGCAATAAACTTTCTCATAATAGCAGATTGTTTGGTGGTTGAAAAAGTAAGATAAAAAAAATCATGGAAAAACCATGACTGTTTATAAGAAATTATTGATTACGGTCTATTTATTTTAAGCCGAAACCCAGATAAAGTGTCAGCGGGATCATCACTCCGTCATTATGCGGGAAAATATTGCCATTGGAAAAATGCGCGATCCTCAGCCCTGTAACCATGTTCCTTTGTTTACCCGCAAAAACGCCCAACCCCATAAAATCGTGAAAAGTAAATTTTTTTCCTGTTTGCCAGCCATCTATATCCGTCTTTGAAATATAAGCGGGGCCGGCTGCCGAATACTCAAAGAAAATATCAGCGGGTTTTGTACGCAGGAAATTAAAATGAACAATAGGGTTGAGTGCAACCGTGAAAAACGGATTCCCGCTGCCGCGGCTCTTCCAAAAACCCAGCGTCATGCTCCAGTCGAACGCGAAAACTTTGCGCGTATGAAAGATATTCCGCTGGTAGATAGCAGAGAAACCCTGTTTCACATGAACATCCCCGCCCCAGAATATGGGGAGCCCCTTTTTAGACACAAAGTCATTCACCCCATAACCCAAAGCATTGCTGGTAAACCCTGCCACCAGGAAATGTTTGGGAAAAATGTACCCACCCGCAACGTTCGTTTCCACCTTGTTTGTAGGTAATGGACGAAGCTGGTAATTGAACCCCGCGCCTAAAAATAAAGTATGCGGCTGTTTTACTTTTCCATGAGCGGGCGACCATGCCGTACTGAATTGCAGATCCCATTTGTTATTGATATGATATTGCAGCGCTCCCCCAAATAAACCAGTGGCATAAGTGGCATCTTTTATTATCGGTTGGTTGTTGATGGAAAATCCTTTCCGGGTTATAATGCCCAGTCCTGCTTCCGCTGAAAGAAAAATTTTCTTATGCAAAGGGATCCGGCCATTCAATGTAAGCCCGGCTATGTTCATCCAAACGGTATGGGTATTTTTGTCACCATTTACATTACTGTACTTCACCCACCGCACCGGTCGCATATAAGTTATGCGGGCCGACAAATTTTCAGAAAAGGAATACCCATAAAGAACGATGCGGACAGCCGTATGCGGAACGGAAACATTTTCCACATTATTGCCAGGTTCCAGTTGTGCGGAAGAGAAAGGATAATTGATATACCCGATATTCACCCCGAAATAAGCATTTTTCAATCCCGGTGGATATTGCGTTCTCGTATCCTGCCCGGCCAACAACAAGCTGTTCAACAAAAAAACAATACCGGTAAAACTCCCTTTCATTCTTTTATTACGTATCATCTTTTCTGCCTGTAATTATTTTAAAGCATTTGTA
>CAYSIU010000003.1:0-529 GCA_964431095.1 uncultured Chitinophaga sp.
CTGGAATATTGCCATGCATAAAATCGGGGCAGGCCGGACGGCATTATTCGGGAACCTGATCCCCGTATTCAGCAGCATCGAGGCCGTGTTTTATCTGGGGGAAAAATTTACCATTTATCACGTCATCAGCATGATAGCTGTTTTTGCAGGTTTGCTATTGGCAAACTGGCGTTCCTGGAAATGAACGTCTGCAAACGGCGATAAAGTATATTTACAAATTCAAAAGAGTTTTCTGGTCAATCGTCCACGACATATTTTACCACTGATTGTTTTATCCCAGTTTGCCGGCACTTCATTATGGTTCGTAGGCAATGCCATCCTGCCTGAATTGAAACAAGCACTTCATTTAAGCCAGTAAGCCGTGAGCCTGGTTACCTCGGGCTTACTGCTGGGTCTTATCGCAGCTACTCCGTTAGTTGCCTTTTGTCCCCTCGCCTGTCGTTTTTCGCTCGACCGACTATTTTTTACTCGCCCTGTACTCTCAGCATTGACTGCGCTGACCTCTTCCACGTTGTTGATAATATCATCT
>CAYSIU010000003.1:539-4385 GCA_964431095.1 uncultured Chitinophaga sp.
TTTACCCTTTCATTGATTCTTTACCAGCTTCCTTCTTTGGCCGTTGACTAACGCGGCCCTTGCATGCCTGGTAAAAGATTCGGTTTCGCTTTTTGCATTGCGTTTCTCTACCGGTTTCTTCATAGACGGAATTTACCCTGTGGGGATGAAGATTGCGGCCGATTGGTACGAAAAAGGTTTGGGCAAGGCCATGGGATTTTTATTGGGAGCCCTTATTCTCGGAACGGCTTTTCCTCATTTACTGAAGAACCGCGATTTTGAATTGCCCTGGAAATCGGTTTTGTACTATACCTCCGCATTTGCCTTCGCAGGCGGACTACTGATGCTCTTTTTTGTAGGCGACGGACCTTACCGGAAAAAATCGGGAGGATTCCAGTGGAATGCATTCGCTACGATATTCCGTTCAAAAAAATGGAGGCAGGCGGCATTCGGCTATTTTGGTCATATGTGGGAACTCTATACTTTCTGGGGATTCATCCCCCTGATCCTGGAATTGTATGCAAAAAAAAATGGATGGGCACTCAATATCCCCCTCCTGAGTTTTCTCATCATTGCCACGGGAGGTATCGGTTCGGTTACCGGTGGGTATCTATCTCAAAAATGGGGAAGCGCCAAAGTCGCCTCGCTGGCTTTATTTATTTCTGGATTGTGCTGTATCATTTCTCCTTTTATATACAATTTCCCCGTTGGCTTATACCTGTTTGTCTTATTCCTTTGGGGTCTCACGGTCTGTCCCGACTCACCCCAATTTTCCACCCTTGTAGCCCAATATGCACCGGAAAATTTAAGAGGGACCGCGTTGACGATGTACAACGCGATCGGGTTTTCCATTTCCACTATAAGTCTGATCGTATTTGACTATCTGTTTCACTCCAAAGGGGTCATAGGCGGAGAAAATACATTTGCATGGCTGGGGCTAGGCGCGTTAATGGGTCTCCCACCCATGATCAAACTGATCCGTTCAACCTGAATCATTACCTATACAAATTCCTTTCCCACTACAGGCAGGAAAAATTATAATTACTTTCTATTTTCACCAACCGGGTACAGTTTGCGTCCTGGTATATATATTTTATACTGGATACCACGTATGCCTCGGTGCAGAATTCAGCTCCTTTCGCGCAACGGGCGGAGGGCAGCGAACTGAATTTCTCATACATACCGGTTGGTTTATCTTTTTCTTCTTTCGGATCCCATACAGTCTCGGGATGGCAACCGAATTCCTCCCCCTTTTCATAGTCTCTTTGTTTACACTTCGCATCCTTGAAAAATATATACCAGGTACCGGTGGAATCCCGGTGTGTGGTGATGATCTTTCCGCGGCTGGTATCCTTCTTAATGTATTCCTCGATCAGGTACTTTGCCCACCAGTCACCTGAAAAAACATCGGCTAACAATAAGGGTTTTAATTCAATGTTATAAGTAACGGCCATACCGGAAGCCGATAGTGAACTGACCTGGTAGGTTTGACTTCCCAATGAGACCGCATGCAACGAATTCAGAACCTGTTGCTGGTATTCAGGTTTTACCCTCAGGATCTTCCGATCCGGGTCAAGACAACCGATCATACTTTTCATTGGGTCAATTCCGTTTTGTATCCTCTTGTTGTAACAATAAGTAGAAAATGCCAGATCAGCCATTGTCCAGGCAGCCTGGAAAGGATTGCCCATCAACTTTTGATCTGTCCGGGCGCTTGCCTGGTTAATTGTCTTCAAGTCCGCATCACTGATACCGTTCACTGACGCCCCGTCGTTTGTAAACTTATTGACGGATTCCCGGGCCGCAACAATATCCTGTATCAGGGATGAATCATGGCTTTTATAAGCCTGCCGTTCCATATAATCAAGCCCATTATCCATCATATCCCTGTCTGCCGGTGATTCGGTGATTTGTTTCATCGCTGATTTAAAAGCCTCGTAGCCGGAAGACCATATATTGGCCGCCCCTTTCGGAACGTGCACCGGCTGAAGTAAGGAATACGCTACGGCCTTGCATTCTTCCAATTGTTCAGGGCCCGAGCAGGATGGCATATAATCGATGGCCCTTTGCACGTTGGCCCGTATCATTCCACTCATTTCGCCGTTGTCCTGCATCGTTGCATAATCCGCCAGGTCTTTTTTCAGTGCATGGGCCCATGCATTGAATGCTTCAGGTGAATTCAATGTATTCAACTGGGGACGAAAAGGGTCCGTGCAGGTATGATCATCTTCGTGCAGGGAAGCACTGAAGGAAAAGATCCCTGGTTTAACGCCGGTAATGGATTGGTTCCATATCCAGGCGGAAGCATCCAGCGGTTCATCATGTACAGGAAACCTGATCCGCTGCAGGTCCCCTCCCTGTATCTTGACTACATTGGGATCGAGATTGCGCATGTCAATAAAATAATAAGCCCTGCTTCCCCTTCCTCCTGTTTTCAGCGATACCTGCAGACTCGACAATTCACCCTGACGCAGGTTCGTATTCGGGCTGCTGAGTGATATATCCACCATATCAAATTGAGCCTGATTGCTATTCAATGGGCCGATTGGCTGGTTTTGCCTTGCCTCCCTGACCGTACAGGCTCCGGGGGCCGCTTCTTTGGGCACATTAATAATGGCTTGTTGAGCAGATTGACATTGCGGGCTCAGTGTAAATTCCTGTCCATTGCCATCTTTCAGAATAAATTTTTCACCCGGAAGGAATTGCTGGTTTGTATACAGGTTCAAGGCATCTCCCTGGACAAGAACACTGGAAGGGGTACTAAGATGAGGAACGCTACCCGGATTCATTACAGCGGGGGCGGGTAAAACAGCCGGAAGATACACTTCATCCAGTTGCTGTCCGGAAACATTCAGTAGCTCCATCGGGGTATGTAAGGGTCTGTCCTGGTGCACCAGCCATTCAAAAGTGCCCGGTGATTGTTTGATGGGTAGCTTTTGCCCGTCGAGTAGGACAACTAATTTCGATAATTCATTGAGGTTCCGGTTTTTTTCTTTTTCTGTTTTCCCGGCAGGTTCTGCACGTACAGTTCCTGTTATCACTGCGCCAGTCATAGACTGCGGCAGGTCAACCACTACATTTCCTTTGTCGGTCTGGAATTTAGTTTCGGACATACCCGACCTGTAGCTGACTGTACCATTGAGTGTTTTTGTTACCTGGGCAGCGCTGTTGCCGAAAAAAAGAAAAAAAACTGGCAACGATAACAATGCTCTTAATAAGAATTTCATATTCCTGTATTGAAGACGGTGAAGGATATTTTTTAAAAATAGGCCACGAGTGATGTAAGCATCACTATTCGCTTACTGGCAGGTGAAATTGTATATTTTTTCTACGTCAATCTCCCGTGTGCAGTTCTTATCCTCATAAATATGATACAGCATGACCAGGAGATACATTTCCACGCAAAAGCTTGTTCCCTTTTCACAAAACCTCCTTCCTAAAAACTCAGCTTTGTAGTATTTCCCATCCGGAACCATTTTCCCGGTCTTGGTCTCAGGGTCGTATACAAATTTCTCATGCGGAAAGCAATAGTTACTTTTCCCCGGAGGAGTTAGGGATTCCCCGCATTTAGCATCTTTGTAAAAAAGACATCTCGTACCGTTGCTGTCGGTGAATTCCGCATCGGGTTTTTTGTATTTATTTTCTTCAGGCTTTGTTGAATCCGTGAATCCTTTTGTAGCATCAAAAAGCAGCCCGGGGGTAGAGGGAAAAATACGAATAGCATATGCGATCGGCTTCCGGTTGCGAGTCAGGCTGCTGATATGATATGGCCCGTTGAGGACATCTTGCGCCCCATTAAAGTCCAAAATCCTGTATGCGTAATTGGGAAAGACCATTTATTGTTCTCTATACGACTACAGAAAGTCG
>CAYSIU010000003.1:4395-7242 GCA_964431095.1 uncultured Chitinophaga sp.
CGCACCGATCAACTCTAAAATGCTGTTCCGGTATTCGGGAAGAACCATTAATTGTTTTTTAGCAGGATCAAGATAGGCAACAAGTCCCTGGAGTTGAACCTTGTTTCCCGGAATCCCTGAATCGATGGGACCGGTGACGGATCCAATTGCCCCAGGTTTTATTTCAACACTGAAAAAGCCGTCTGAAACCGGTTCGATCCTAAGCGGCCTCACCTGCTGCAGAGGTAAAGAAAATAGCAGGTTGCCGGATGGATCGAGGTAGTCGATCTTCCCATTTTTCAGATCACTGCCCGGTTGTTTTTCAAAATTGTCGGCCCAGTCCTTCCAGGGCTTCCAATCCTGCCCGGATATACGCAATCTGATGGCGGGGACCCCGGCAGGAGTAAGATGATTGTCGGTATCTCTATTCTCCCCGATCTTATCGCCAGTCATTTTAGTGGAAAATTTAAACCCATCTATATTTGCTATTTTTTTGCAGGGGAAATCTCCCAGGGTGATCCTGAAATTAGCCGGCATCCATCTTTTCTGAGGATTCTCGTTGTTTGATTTTACAGCCTGACTACCGATCTTGTAATTCATCTGTTCAGGCTTAAAAGTGATAGAGAACTTCATCGCATCTTTTGTTGCAGCATCCATTTTAGGGAATCCCATCTCGGTGATCAACGCATCTTTGAAATCAAAAGTCCGGAGGGTGTGGGATGAACGAGGCGGAAGAATGATACGGAGTTCATTCCGGGGGCTGTCGCTTTTAACAGAGGAACGTTCCCAGAGATTAGTGAAACGGGGAGTAAGGGGGTTCAACTCCATTTCATAATATCCTCTCCCACCCCTGCCCAGCGAATAAATAAGCGCTGCATCCTCTCCGTCAATATTCAGGATCGCATTTGTTCCGGTCCTCGTTTGATAGCCGGGGATTGTAGTAATAAGAGAGGCCAGCTGCAGGTCATTCATCGTATAGGCATACGCGGGCGATGGATCCATGCTGATACCCTTCCTGATGCCGTTATTTAAATTGTCCAGCGTATTCCTGAGCTCTTCCAGCTTCTCTTTTGTTTCCCCCGTTTTCTGAATGGCTTCCACCATTTTCCTGGCATCTTTAGCCCCATTTTGCAGTGATTCATCATTTAATTGTTCTCCCATGTTGCGGATAAACTCCAACCCGTTCTTGATCACTTCCCAGTCGATGATTTCTGCTTTCCCGCCCAATACCCCGGTAATAGCTTTGATCGCAGCTTTATATGCCTCAAACCCGCAAACCCACATGGTGGCTGCACCCTTCGGTATATCCACCGGGCGCAGGTAAGCATCAGCAAGAGCCTTGCATTCGTCCAGTTTACTTTGATCGCTGCATTTGGGAATGTTATCAATCGCTCTTTCCGCATTGGCTTTGGCCGCCCGACCAACATCGTCAGTGCCCTGTTTATCGGCGTATGCCTTCAGGTCCTTTTTCAATGCATCCACCCATGCATTATAATCCTCCGCAGTTTTTAAAACAGACTTTTGTTGCGCAAATACATCTCCATAGGCCAAAGTAGGCAGAATCAGGCTCGCCTGGATATTATAGATACCGGGATTCATTCCGGTCACACCCTGGTCAATATGAAAGTTGAGATCCCCGGTCGTACTGAGCGCATACGGGTTGATAAGGTACGTTTGGTGAATACCTTTATCAAGCAGCACGACGGCCTGGTTTTTATTGACAATGATCATGGTAAACGGGTAGGCACATTCGTTGAAACCTCCCGCGCTCGTATGCATCGATGTTCTTTGATTCCGTTGAAGGTTAGGATTATCGATCGATGCCTGAATATCGACCACATTCACGTCATCTGTGTAAACCGTGTTCCCGTTTTTATCTTTTACCCTAATGATCTTTTTACCAACCGTGCCGGGGGGCAGTCCGATCACCGTTTGACGCGAAGAGGTACAAACAGGGGTCACTTCCGTTCCATCGATATAATATTTCACCCCAGTTAGAAAAGGATTGTTATGGGTGCTGGTCAATCCCGGCGAAAGGTCATTTTGCAAAACAAGATTTTCACCGCTGGTAATTATTTTTTTGGCGGGTTGGTAGTAAGGGGCTTCCTGGTTTTCCACGGTTCCCGATAGTGGTGGGACATTAAGCAGCGGAAGATCCGCTTTTAGAAGGGGGTGGTTCTTTTTAGAAAGAGTAGTGGATACGGATCCATGCGTTCCCTCCGACCAATTATCCGGGAGTTGAAAACTGCTTACGCTTTTTCCGGGTCCTGTAGTCGGGAAAAAATTGAGTTTCTGCGGATCAATAACTGCACTTCCGATCGCAATAAGATATTGTTTGAGGGTGTTGAAATTTTTTCCCTTTTGTTTCTCATTAGTCCCGCCAGGTTGTATCGAGACGGTTCCCGATACCTGATCCCTTGCAGCCAGATTATCGGGCAGGTATACATTTATTTTTCCTTCGGGGACTGTAAAGGGGATGGTCGCCATATTGTTTTCGTACACTACCCCCGTCAGCGTAACATTCTGCGCCCAGGTTATTGATGCGGGTACCAGCAGGAATAAAGAGAGCACGGCAGAGAAAAGAGGTGACTTTCCCATAGCAGTGCTTTTCATAAATTTAAAAAGTTTTGAGGAACTTCCGTAAAGATTTTACCTAATATGAAAGCTCAAAAAATCATCATTATCGGCGCCACATCGGGGATAGGGCGCCGGATGGCCGAGATCTATATGGAACGGGGATACCGGGTGGGTATAACCGGAAGAAGAATAGCCTTGTTACAGGAAATAAAGCAACAATTTCCGCAACAAGCGGAATATGAATGTTTTGATGTAAGGTCAGAAGACTGTATCAGCTACCTTGAATCCCTT
>CAYSIU010000003.1:7252-21159 GCA_964431095.1 uncultured Chitinophaga sp.
TCCGGTTTGGATATTCTTGTTATCAGCGCAGGCACAGGAGAGCCTTCCGAAGAATTGAAATGGAGTATTGATAAACGGGTCGTGGATATCAATGTGAACGGTTTTGCCGCAATCGCCAACTGGGCATTCAATTATTTCATTAAACAGGGTTACGGACAACTGGCGACCATCTCCTCGGTAGCTGCCAACAGGGGGAATAGCTGGGCGCCTTCCTATGCTGCCTCCAAAGCCTTCCAGAGCATTTATTTTGAGGGGCTGGCAATCAAAGCACGAAAGCTTCAAAAAGCTTCAGGGACCAACCGGGGGAAGGTCCATATCACCTGTATCGAACCCGGTTTTGTAAATACCAAGATGGCGCATGGAGGCTCTAAAATGTTCTGGGTGGTTCCTGCTGACAAAGCAGCCCGCCAGATCATCAGGGGCATTGAAAAGAAAAAAAGAAAGCTGTATATCAGCCGCCGCTGGTGGGTCATTGTAAGACTTATGCGATGGGCTCCCTACTGGCTGTACAGGAGGTTTGGTTAATGGGGGCTTCAAAAGAATCCATGTTACCATAGGACTTCATCCACCCATTAATCAGTGACCCCATGAATTCCCCCCTTGAGACCCATTTTAACATTTTTTAGTCCCCCTTTTATACAAGTTGCATGGGGTTTGCGTCGTTAAACCACAGGTGTGAAAAACATTGATTTCCACCATCGATCTGTAAAAAGTAACTTTGTATGAACAACGCTTACGTAATGTCTGCATCCCTTGAAGCCAAATACCGCTCCCGGGCCACTATGATAACGGCCGGCTTCGCTGCCTTCATGATCTTACTGATGTTTTTACTGAAATGGGACCTGAGTTCACTGGTAAAGGTGAATGAAGAACCCGCTATTGAAGTGGAGTTGAACCTGCCCGATGAGCCCGTAACCCTTGCCCGTGGTGGTGGCGGGGGAGGCAATCCGGTACAGGCAATTGGCCCGGCCGGCATTGCAAAAGCAGTACCCCCTCCCCCAGGTGAAAACAAGGATTCCAAGGATATAGAAGATAATAATGATAAGGAAAGCACTCCAATTACTAAATCAGTAGTTTCAAAACCAAAGGCTACAACGATCACCAATACTTCCATAACAAAAGCAGAACCTAAAGTTATTGAGACCCCCGCTCCCCCAAGGCCCAAAGCTGTTTTGGGAAAAACTACAACGGGTGCCGGTAAGGGTGGCGGAGCTGCTGACGATTATGAAAAAAGCGGCGGTAAAGGGAATGGATATGGAGTCGGCAATGGCAATGGAACAGACGGTGGCAACGGGAATGGGGTTGGCGGCGGGAACGGAACCGGTCGGGGCAACGGGAATGGACCAAAGATCACGAGGGGCGACAGGAAAATTATCCGGTATTATTCCTTTGAAGGAGACCTGGAGAAGGCGGTCATCTATGCCAACGTGAGTGTATCGCCTGAAGGCATCGGCAAATTTATCAGTATCGCCAAGGGTTCATCCAACAGCAGCAACGCCTATAAAGAAGCGATCATTCAATACCTGCAGAATATCAAATTCGATAAAGCCGATCACGAATCCATGCTGACGGTTCAATTCAATTTCAGGGTAAACTAAATCATTAAGATGGGATAGTGGGGATGTCACGGTAAAATGCCGTTGCATCCCTTTTTATTTTTCCGTGGCTCCCTTTTTTTACATTTGCGACCCATGACCTACCAGCAGACCCTTGACTATTTATTCACCCGCCTGCCCCTTTTCAGCCGTGTCGGCGCCTCCGCCATTAAAAAAGACCTTACCAACACCATTACCTTATGCCGGTTTTTGAACGATCCCCATAAAAAATTTAAAAGTATCCATATAGCCGGCACCAACGGAAAAGGTTCTGTGAGCCATATGCTGGCGGCTATCCTGCAAATAGCCGGGTATAAAACAGGTCTTTATACTTCACCCCACCTGAAAGATTTCAGGGAAAGAATAAAAGTGAATGGGGCCATGGTGACCGAACGATTCATCATTGATTTCACAGAAAAAATCAAAGATTTATCAGAAAAGATCGAGCCCAGTTTCTTTGAGATCAGCGTTGCCATGGCCTTTGATTATTTTGTGCAGGAGAAAATCGATATCGCTGTAATCGAAACAGGCCTGGGGGGGAGATTGGACAGTACCAATATCATCACACCCGCTGTTTCGGTCATCACCAATATCGGCCGGGACCACATGAACATATTGGGCAACAGCCTTGAAGAAATAGCTTTCGAAAAGGCGGGTATCATCAAAATGGGTATCCCCGTGGTAATCGGTGAAGTATTGCCGCAAACAAGGGCTGTATTTGAACGGACTGCAAAAGAAAAATTATCTCCCTTATTTATTGCAAACGAAAGACGACAGGCAGTGAACTGGTATTGGGAAAAACAGGAACTGGCAGTGGAGACCAGTGAAAAAGATCATACGGATCATAAAACCTGGCATCTTGATCTTACCGGGATCTACCAGGTCAAAAACCTTTTGACCGTGCTGGAATCCTGCACCCAATTACAACAACAGGGCTGGAAGATGGATGATAAAACGATCCAGGCAGGCTTAAAGCATACAAAAAAGCTGACTAGTCTGCATGGCAGGTGGGAGATCATCCGCCAATCCCCCCTCGTAGTGCTCGATGTAGCGCACAATGCAGACGGCATCAGACAATTGGTACAACAACTGGAAGTGATACCTCATCACAGGTTGTACATCCTGATCGGCATGGTAAAAGACAAAGAAGTGGACCAAATACTTGAACTGCTTCCCAAAACGGCTTTATATTATTTTACCAAAGCACAGATCCCCCGGGCATTGCCGGAAGATACGCTGCTTGCAAAAGCCAAAAATGCTGGATTGACAGGAAACAGTTTCCCCGAAGTGAATCATGCCCTTCAGGCAGCCCTGCAACATGCCCACCCGGATGACTTGCTGATCGTTTGTGGCAGTGTGTATCTTGTCGGCGAGGTCAATACTTCACTTCTCCCAGTTTCTCCAGCGCATACAGCATACAGGTAATGTGCATGGCCTGAATGATCTTGTTCTCTCTGATCATTTTTTTCAACTCATCAGGGGTCACTATCATTACTTCGATCTCTTCGTTCCCATCCAGTTGTTGACCGGCGATCTTTTTTCCGCCCCTGGCAAGGAACATATGCAGCAGGTTACTGTTCGTGGATGGATTGGGTGAGATCTTCCCGAGGTATTCATAAGTGGTAAACCCGTAACCTGTTTCTTCCAGCAATTCCCTGGCAATGGCTTCTTGCAGGTTGGAATCACTGTCATCCACACAGCCCCCGGGCAGTTCGATACAGATTTCCCCCAATGCGTGGCGGTACTGGCGAACCAGTACAATCTCCCCATCTTCTGTAACAGAAAGGGCAGCCACCCAGGTAGGAAAATCATAGATATAATAGGGATCGACTATTTTGCCATCAGGCGTTTCACAAACTTCTTTCCTCACTTTGAACCAGGGGTCGTTGAAAAGATATTCCGAGGAGAGGGTTTTCCATTTCAGATCTTTCATCGGGCAAATATACTCAACGGGAATTTCTGGCGGGTATTTCGGGGATTTGAATAATGAACAGATGGATAACGAATATCGGATGATGAGTATTTCACAAGAGCAGACAGGTTCGTTTATTCCTCATTCCTAACAGTTACCATTTCATTCTTTCACGAAGCGCCAGTATATGTGACACATGATGCCTGCAATGCCAGGCATACATACCGAGCAGGTACCAGAGACGCAGGGTTTTTTTCTGTTCGGGATGGAAAATCGTGCGGTTGTTCCACTCATCGTCGCTCACATATTTCAATGCTTCAAACCACCGTGCGTGGAGGGCATGCAGGAGTGTAATGGAAATATTCACAGGCAGTTTATGCACATCGTTCAGCTCGGCCCATAATTTCTCTTCATAGGGCTTGATCGTCGGGTTATCCTCCGTTAAGGCCAGCTTGAACCTGCAATAAGCATTGATATGACTATCCGCGATGTGATGGACCAGTTGATGCACGGTCCACCCCCCGGTCCGGTAAGGCGTATGCAATTGCGCTTCATCCAGGTTGCTGATCGCCGATTCCAGTTGCTGGGGCAGGAATTTAATATCGGCCAGCCATTCTACTTTTTGAGGAATGGAAAACGGCCGGGGCTCATATGGCCCGATCGGGTAGCGCAGATCTTCTGTAACGGTTTTCATTGAATGAAGTATTCAGTAATTAGTTTTTGATATTCAAACTCAAATATCAACATGTGACTACGGATTAATGCTCCCAGCTACTGACTCCCACTCCCTATTCTTCCCGAAGCGAATGCCCTGTGAGGTTAATAAAGACATCTTCCAGGTTAGCCAGTTTCATTTCTTTAGGTCTTTCAAAACCGGATGCCAGCAGTTTATCGATCAATCTGTCAGGTGAATCCATCGCGATAATATTGCCCGCATCAATGATAGCCACCCGGTCACAGAGATAGTCTGCTTCATCCATGTAGTGTGTAGTAATAGTGACCGTAGTACCTCTGTGTCGGATATTCTTTACCAGTTCCCATAGACTCCGGCGAGCCTGGGGGTCAAGACCGGTAGTCGGTTCATCCAGGAAGATGATCCGCGGCTGGTTGATCAGCGTAGTAGCCACCGAGAATCGTTGTTTCTGTCCGCCACTCAATTCTTTCACTTTTGATTTTGCCTTGTCTTTCAGGTTCACCATCTCCAGCAGTTCCACCGGGTTTACATCACGGTTGTACAAGCCGCAAAACAATTCGATCAATTGCAAGAGGTTCAGCCCGGGATAATAACCGCTGGTTTGCAACTGTACACCGATTATTTTTTTGATTTCGTTCGGCTGCTTATCCAGGTCCAATCCATCCACTATCACTTCCCCGCTTGTTTTGGTGCGAAGGGTCTCGATAATTTCCAGTGTAGTGGATTTTCCGGCGCCATTGGGACCCAGCAATCCAAAGATCTCACCTTCGTACACATCGAATGAGATGCCCTTCACCGCCTGGAAGTGGCCATAATTCTTCACCAGTTTACTGACCGAAATTATCTTTTGCTTCTCCATGGCCGGCAATTTACAGAAAAGCCGATTGAGCAGGGGCAAAAAAAGATCAGCGGACAAATATTTGTGTAAAGTAAATGTTGCCTTTCCTGTCGCGGGCTGTCCCGATCCCGGTATACTTATAATTGCCTAACAGGTTCCGGCGATGCGCACTTGAACTTTTCCAAAGGGCAACTGCTTCCCGGCCCGAACGGGCCCCGTAAGCTACATTTTCAGCCATCGAATGGAATGGTAAGATTTGTGCCACCTCTTTTTGCCTTTGTTCAAAGCCACCATGTCCAAAACCCTTTCGACCTTTTGCCATATCCTCGCTATGGCCGCGTGCGATCCGGTTCAGATCCTTTCGCATCACAAGGTCAGCTAAACCATTTGATTCCCTGAACCGGTTTGCATAGGTAAGGACATCATCCTCGAGACCCGGAGCAGGCAGGAAAGAGGGCAACAAAAAAAATAAAGCCCCCAGCAAGGCCAGGAGGGGGAAATGACGCATCAACCGGGAATGTTACGGCTAGGGAGGAATTTGAGTTGAAAGAGCAAGTTTTATACCAGCCAGGGCAAAAAATCATTAAAGAACCAGCTCCATTTTCACATCAACCGTTAATAATGGTGTTCCGGTCACTTCCACATGCCTGAACCCGTATTTTTCATAGAGTCTGATTGCCGTTTTCAATTGACTGTTGGAGAATAGAATTATTTTCCGTGCTTTTCGATCCTTCGCTTCGGCCAGACATTTTTCCAATAGTCGTTTACCGATACCTTTTCCGTGGAAAGCTGGTTCAACCGACATCTTTACCAATTCATATTCTTTTTCAGCCTGTTTCTTCAGCCCGGCTGTACCGATTAATTCATTATCCCGGATCGCCAGAAAAATGCAACCTCCTTCTTTTAGAACGGTTCCTTCCGGGTCATCCAGGATCTCGAGGTCATGGCTCTCGGTAAGATGATACTTCTCCAGCCAGGCAAGGTTCAATCTTTTAAAACCCTGCTGATATTTTTCGTGGTATAAAACAATCTGAATCATCAGTTCAGGTACGTTTCCAATTCTTCCATCATCAGGCGGCTGCCGATAAAGAAGGGAGTACGTTGGTGCAATTCGGTGGGTTGTATGTCCAGGATTCTTTGTTGCCCGTCGGTGGCCTTGCCCCCAGCCACTTCTATAATAAAGGCGAAAGGATTGCACTCATACAGCAGGCGTAGCTTCCCCTTGGGTTTATCCGTGGTGCCGGGATACATGAATATTCCTCCTTTGATCAGGTTGCGATGAACATCCGAGACCATGCTCCCGATATAACGTTGCGTGTAGGGCCCACCGTTAGTTTTGTCTTTCCGTTGGCAATTGTTGATATATTGCTTGACCTTTTCGCTGTATTGGAAAAAATTTCCGTGGTTCACCGAATAGATCTTCCCTTTTTCAGGACATTGAATGCCGGGGTGGCTCAGGGTGAATTCTCCGATAGAAGGGTCCAGCGTAAATCCATTCACTCCTCTCCGGGTGGCATAGACAAGCATGGTGGATGAACCATACACTACATAACCTGCTGCTACTTGTTTGTTCCCGGGCTGCAGGTAATCTTCTTTTTTTACCACGGTGCCGACGGGAGTCACCCGGCGATAGACGGAGAATATCGTACCGATGGAAACATTTACATCAATATTACTGCTGCCATCCAGCGGGTCAAACAAACAGACATATTTTGACTGTACGCTTTTGCTGTCATCAAATGCAACATAATCCGGCAATTCCTCGCTGGCAATACCGGCACAGCTGATACCGTGCTGCAGCACGCGGGTAAACTGGTCATTGGCAAAAACATCCAGTTTCTTCACCTCCTCTCCCTGCACATTGATCTTTCCCGCATCGCCCAATATGTCCACCAATCCCGCTTTATTCACTTCCACATTCACTCTCTTGGCTGCCAATCCAAGGTTACGGAGCAGGTTGGACAATTCACCGGTAGCATTGGGAACATCGCGCAATTGCTGGATGGTAAATTCATCAAGGGTCTGCACCTTTCGGTTAACATCCATACGGTCGATTTTGAATATAACAAAAATAAGGCTTTGCACTTTAGTAAGATTCGAGGAAAAGAATCAGTTCCCTCTGTTCACTTAATCCCTGTAATTCGTTTCATTCGTGTATAAATACCGACATTTGCAGCCAATTTTGAATATAATAACCAGCCTGGCAAAATGAAGGTCTTCAAATTTGGCGGTGCCTCAGTGAACAGTGTAGAAAGGATCAGGAACCTCGGGGATATCCTGCGCCGGTATCCTGCCGAGAAAATACTGGTGGTCATTTCTGCCATTGGCAAAACCACCAATGCGCTGGAAAAAGTAGTGAATGCTTTTTTTGCCGGAAAACGGGAAGAGGCGGTGGGGTTATTTGAACTCGTCAAACAACAGCATCTGTCGATCGCCAACCAGCTTTTGGTAACCCATTACCTCGCCTGCGAAAAACAGCTAAAGGATTTTTTCACAGAAGCCGAATGGTTACTGTATGATCAACCCACCCGTGACTACGATTATTATTATGACCAGGTGGTTTGCACAGGTGAATTGTTATCCACTGCCATCATCAGCGCTTATCTTAATGAAACAGGTGTGCCAAATATATGGCTGGATGTAAGAGACATATTCCGCACCGATGATGATTTCAGGGATGCAACCATTGACTGGGACTTTACCCGGTTAAAAGTGCAACAGGAGGTATTACCACTGTTCAATAATTGTGACATCGTTCTTACGCAGGGCTTTATCGGCGCGACGGATGAAAATGAAAGTACAACACTTGGCCGGGAAGGAAGTGATTTCTCGGCAGCGGTATTCGCCAGTATACTGGATGCTGAACAACAAACCATCTGGAAAGACGTGGTCAGCGTAATGAATGCGGACCCACGGAAATTCGGGGATGCTGTATCCATTCCCGAGTTAAATTATGACGAAGTTATTGAGATGTCTTATTATGGCGCCCAGGTTATTCATCCCAAAACAATCAAACCCCTGCAGAATAAAAATATCCCATTGTATGTGAAATGTTTCCTTGATCCTTCCCTGCCGGGCACGCATATTCATCATCAACCTGTGCATCATCTTCCCCCGATCATCGTGTTAAAGGAAAATCAGGTAATGCTAACCATGAGTTCAAGAGATTTTTCTTTTGTGGGAGAACATCACGTGGGACAATTATACCATCTCTTTGAAAAACTGCATATCAAACCCAACCTGACACAGAACGCAGCGATCAGTTTTGTGGCGGTCCTCGATGACCGGGCTGATAAAATTGAAAAGCTGGCGCTGGAGGCGTCCGTTTTATTTAATGTGCAGGTTATGAGAGGTCTTTCCCTGCTCACCATACGTCATTACAGCATGGAAATCTTTGAGAAACTCACCCGGAACAGGAGCATCCTGCTCCGCCAGCAAACACCTGAAACAATCCAGCTTTTATTGAGAGAAAACGAATAAGTCTTATTCCCCTGCCCCTATTACAACAGTTTGTACCATCTTTTTGGGTACCGGCTTATCATTCAATAGAGCGGGTTTCCAGGTGCCCATATTTTCCATGCGATTGATGAGTTCATCATATAGATCCTCACCGTCCCGGATGCCTTTTACTATTTTAAAATTAACCGGTACTCCGTCGGCATCGATAATGAATTCCACCTGGATATAAGATTTCTTAACGCCCCGGGGCAGGTAAATGGCCAAGTCTTTACCTAATTGATCAAGGTATTTCATAAAAGCAGTGCCACCGCCCGGGTATTGGGGCCATTCATGTACTGCATCAGCCAGTGTACCAATGGGTCGGGTCCGGTGCTGCACCATTGTTCTTTTTGGTTTCTCTTCTGTGGCATTTCTCCATTTGCGGGGAGGAACGTCATTGATGATGTATTGACCTTTATCATCGATCATGACCACCGGTAATTGCCTGTATTTTTCAAAAAATTCAAATGCATCTTCCATTTTGTCGGCAAATTTTTTCAGCACCGGGTCATCCTTGGTCAGGTTCTCAAGATATTTTACACTTTTCTCGGATGTGAAGCGCACCGGGAAAATATGAACGGGGATAAAATCCTGTCCCTGGTCCTTGGCATGAGCCGCCAGGATATACAATTCATCGATCTGCTGATCCGTAATAGGAATGCATCCTACCGTAACACAACTGCCGTGAATATAGATCGCGCTGCCGGGTCGCAACGAATCACTCAATATTTTGTCGGAAGCGTTGGGATAATTAATACCCAACGAGAGGTAATAAGTACTCTGTGGATTGAACTCATTGATATAATAAAAACCCTCGGGCACCTGGTAATCTCCTTCCATTCTTTTAGGTCCAAGCGTTCCGGCCAGGGCACAAACCTTGTAGGTCTTGAACAGTTTGAAAGGTTCGCGTATTTCGTTTTTTACCCATACTTCCAGCTGGCTGTCATATTTGAAGGAGCGGATATAAATAAACTTAGCAGGCCATTTCAGGTTCCTGGCCTCAAATTGTTTCTGGAGAGTGTCCTCCTTCCTTTCCATCGCTTCGCTGGGCCGGGAGAAGGTCTTTTGATAATCTATAAAAGAAAAGGAATTGCCTCCCTTGGGAGCGGGGGGTTGTGCCGGGGCAGTAAAAACAACCGTAACGAAGGAGATCAGAACAAGGAGGTTTTTCATCTTGTTTTGCTGTTTAGGATAAACGGCGGGTATCCGGATTTATTTCAGGAAAATAGCTAAAGTGTATATAAAGATACGTTTAAAAAATATATCTGACCCGTCTGCTGAACTTACATGATCCTATGACTTATGTATCTGATATGACTTGCATGACACCCTCACAAATTCCCCCTCGCTTCCTGTTCCCTTTCAATCGCTTCAAACAAGGCCTTAAAATTCCCTTTCCCAAAACTTTTGGCTCCTTTGCGCTGGATGATCTCGAAAAAAAGCGTAGGCCTGTCTTCAACGGGTTTGGTGAACAACTGCAGGAGATAGCCTTCATCATCCCGGTCGACCAGGATACCCAGTTCCTTCAAAGGCTGCAGGTCCTCATCAATAGGTCCTACGCGGCCGAGAAGATCATCGTAGTAAGAGGTGGGTACATGCAAAAATTCCACGCCCCTCTCCCTTAGTGCCTTTACCGTCTTTACGATGTCGCCGGAAGCCATAGCCACATGCTGCACCCCTTCGCCATTGTAGAACTCAAGATATTCTTCCACCTGTGATTTCTTTTTGCCTTCCGCCGGTTCGTTAATGGGGAACTTTACAAACCCGTTGCCGCTGCTCATTACCTTACTCATGAGCGCCGAGTATTCGGTGGAAATATCTTTGTCATCGAACGTAAGAATATTCCTGAACCCCATCACATCTTCATAGAATTTTACCCAAGGGTTCATCTGGTTCCAGCCCACATTGCCCACGCAATGATCCACATACAGTAAACCGGTATCGGCCGGCTGGAAATAAGGATTGCCCCACTCTTTGTATCCCGGTAAAAAAGGGCCATTATAATTCTTTCTTTCAATGAACAAATGAACGGTATCACCATAAGCATGGATGCCACTGATCACCACTTCTCCATGTTCATCATTCATCCGTTTAGGTTCCATATAACTTTTGGCGCCCCGCCGGGTGGTCTCTTCCCAGGATTTGTGAGCATCGGGTACCCGCAGGGAGATTGCTTTCACCCCGTCACCATGCATATGAACGTGGTCGGCAGCGTGATTGCCGGTTCGCAGAGGCGTGGTCAGCACAAAAGTCAGTTTATGCTGTCTTATTGCATAGCTGGCCCTGTCTCTGACCCCGGTTTCCGGACCTGCATAAGCAAGGGCCTGGAACCCAAAAGCGCTCATGTAATAATGCGCCGACTGTTTGGCATTACCTACATAGAATTCGATATAGTCTGTTCCTTCCAAAGGAAGGAAGTCGGTCTCTGTTGTTTTGTTCTTATCTTTTTGAACTAACATCATACAAAGTTATAACATTCCTTCAGGATGCGGGAAAAGGAATAGCGCTGGCTAAAGGGGGAATTGAAGTGCAATAAACCTTTAGTTTTTTGTGAGATAATGACATCAGATCTTCTTCAAAAAAAAGCAAAAGCCCTGAACTTCCTATATGTGTTTACGCATAATAAAATAGTTTTTCCCCATCCCCCTTGCTATTCCCTGCTGGCCACAACTCACTAACTATTCCCTGCTATCTTTGCCAAATGTTGAAAGTTGGAATCCTGGGCGGCGGACAATTAGGAAGAATGCTCCTGCAGGCCGCCATTGATTACCCTGTTGAAACTTTTGTTCTGGAAAATGATCCCGAATGCCCCGCGGCTCATCTTTGCCATCATTT
This sequence comes from uncultured Chitinophaga sp., assembly GCA_964431095.1. Lineage (GTDB taxonomy): Bacteria > Bacteroidota > Bacteroidia > Chitinophagales > Chitinophagaceae > JJ008. The sequence goes on from CAYSIU010000003.1 coordinate 18,625, forward strand.
TACCAAAGGAGATATAAAAAATTTCGATGCTGTTTACCATTTCGGAAAGGGATTGGATGCGATCACGATCGAGATCGAGAATGTGAGCGTGGAAGCATTGGAGAAACTGGGAAATGAGGGGGTCAGGATCTATCCCCACCCTTCCGTTCTTAAGATTGTAAAGAATAAGATCCTTCAAAAACAATTTTACCACGATCACCAGGTTCCTACCGCAGGCTTTATCATAACGGAGCGTCTCGCCGACCTGGTCCGCTCCGAAGGTTTTTTACCCGCCGTTCATAAAATCGACGAAGGCGGCTACGATGGCCGTGGAATACAGTTGCTGAAAACAAAAGAAGATCTTCCAAAAGGATTCGATACGCCCGCAGTACTGGAAAAAATGGTGCAGATTAAAAAAGAAATCTCCCAGATAGTGGCCATCAATGAAAAAGGCGAAACGGCTTTGTACCCCCCGGTTGAAATGGTCGTTGATCCTTACCTGAACCTGTTGGATCACCAACTGTGCCCGGCGGCACTGGAAAAAGAAACCCTGTGGAAAGTGGAAGCGATTTCATTGACCCTGGTGCGCCATTTCAAATCACCCGGTCTCTTCGCTATCGAGATGTTTGTGGATAAGAATGGGGACGTGCTTGTGAATGAAACAGCTCCCCGGGTACATAACAGCGGCCATCATACGATCGAAGCCCATTACAGCTCTCAATTCGATATGCTCTGGCGGATCATGCTCGGCTATCCCCTGGGCAATGCCAATGCCATTCTTCCATCTGCCCTGGTCAATATTGTCGGGGCTCAGGGATACAAGGGGCCTGTAAAATATACCGGGCTTGAAGAAGTACTGAAGATTGAAAACGCGTTCGTTCATCTTTATGGAAAAAAAGAGACGCGCCCGGGGAGGAAAATGGGACACGTGACGATCATCAGCCGCGAAAAACAGGAATTACTGCATCAATCCTCAAAAATAAAAAGAACCTTACAGGCCATTGCCTGACTCCCTTTGTCCGTTACAGCAACCGCTTGTACCGGCATTGTTTTCGCTGCAAGGAAATGAGTGTTTCTGACGTCCAAAAGCAGGTAATTATCCTTTATCTTTATCGCATTGATTTACCCGGTCAATGCACACACGCAAACACATGAGAATTATATCTTTTTTTCTTATTCCGGCTTTATTTTTTTCCCTGACTGGCTGTGGACATGATGACAAAAAAAATACGGGGGCCCAGGGTAAGGAAACTGTTCCAAAACAGCCTCCTTTGCCTGTGGACGCTATTGTCGTATCTACCCATGAACTGAGCGCTGATATTGAAGTCCCCGGCTCCCTGCTGGCCAATGAATCTACTGAGATCCACCCCGAAGTATCGGGCCGTCTGGTTTACCTGAATGTACGGGAAGGTGCAGTGGTGGGCAAAGGTACCTTGCTGGCCAAATTATACGATGGTGATCTCCAGGCACAATTGCGCAAATTGCAGGTACAATTACAGATAGCCGAACAGACCGAGAACCGGCAGGGACAGTTATTAAAAATACAAGGCATCAGCCAGCAGGATTATGACCTGAGTTTATTACAGGTACATAATATCCAGGCCGATATCGAGATCATCAAAACCACGATCAGCAAAACAGATATCCGTGCTCCGTATTCGGGAAAGCTTGGATTGAAGAATGTGAGCCCCGGCGCTTTTGTGTCTCCTACCACAGTGCTCACCACTATCAGCCAGGTCAACCAGCTCAAACTCCAGTTCAATGTTCCTGAAAAATACGGCTCAATGGTACAAAAGGGACTGAAGGTTGATTTCAACATAGACGGATCCACAAAAACATTCTCAGCCGCTGTGATTGCGACAGAAGATGCTATTGAAGAAAATACCCGGAGCCTTGCCGTGAGAGCCATTGTGAATAACCCGGATAAGGTATTATTCCCGGGAGCGTTTGCCCGCGTGAAGATCGTGCTCGGCAAACAGGAAGATGCACTCCTGGTTCCCAATGATTGTATTGTGCCACAGGGAAGAAAAAAACTGATCTATGTTTTCAGGACGAATAAAGCAGCCGCCACCGAAATCACTACGGGTGTCCGCGACTCGAGCAATATCCAGGTGTTGACGGGCCTGAAGAAGGGAGATACCGTCATCACGAGCGGGCTCTTGTTCCTGCGACCGAATGCAGACGTAAAACTTTCAAAACTCAATGGATCGAAATAAGCGAACATGAATTTATCAGAACTCAGTTTAAAGCGGCCGGTACTGGCCATGGTTTGCTCGATCCTGATCATCATATTCGGGGGTATCGGTTACAAATTTCTTGGCGTAAGAGAATATCCTGCTATTGATCCCCCGGTGATCAATGTGCGTACTTCCTATGTGGGCGCCAACGCAGATATCATTGAACAGCAGATCACGGAGCCGCTGGAGAAAGCCATCAACGGGGTACAGGGCGTCAAAAATATTACATCCAACAGTGCCCAGGGTGCCAGTACCATTACGGTTGAATTTGAGCTGAACGTCGATCTTGAAAAAGCGGCTAACGATGTTCGTGATAAAG
>CAYSIU010000004.1:0-20112 GCA_964431095.1 uncultured Chitinophaga sp.
ACTTTTTTTCCTCTTGGCGACAATGCTATTACAATTGATTACGGAAATATCATTGATGAAAGCATTAACCGGCAGGTAATATCCCGGTTCCAGCAATTACAGAAAGATCCATTACCCGGGATGATCGAAGCGGTACCGGCCTATAGCTCCCTGACGATTTATTATAATATAATGGATATAAAAAAAATAGCTCCAAAAGCCACCACTGCATTTGAGTGGATGAAAAAGCAAACAGAGAAAAGGATGCAGGAACCCCTGCCGGATCATATATATCCGGAAATACCAGTGCGGATCCCTGTTTGTTATGAAAGCGAATTCGCTCCCGATCGGCAACAGGTAATGAATCAGAAAAGAATCACGGCTGAAGAAATAATACAAATTCATACAGCCCTGTCCTACAGGGTCTACATGCTTGGATTTCTTCCCGGCTTTGCTTATATGGGAGAGATAGATGAACGACTCATCATGCCACGCAAGTCGCAACCTGTCAATACCTTAGCCGGCAGTGTAGGAATCGCGGGAAAGCAGACCGGGATATATCCACTGGAATCACCGGGAGGATGGCAGATCATCGGGAGCACTCCATTGCAATTATTTGATACCACAAAAAAAATCCCGACGCTCCTGCAGGCAGGCGATAAGGTTCAGCTCTATTCAATAACGAAAGCTGAATTTTTTGAAATGAAAAGAGCTTCTCTGCAAGCTGCTGAAAAAGGGGACAGGAAAACAGCCGGAATATCATGAGTTTAATTGTTATTAAAGCGGGGATCCTGGATTCGATCCAGGATATGGGCCGGTATGGTCATCAGCAACTGGGCATCAATCCCGGCGGTGTGATGGACAGGTATGCCATGCAGGTAGCCAATATCCTGGTGGGGAATCAACCGCAGGAAGCTTTGCTGGAGCTGCATTTCCCAGCCTCTGTTTTTTTATTTACTCAACCGGCGCTGATCGCCTTAGGGGGAGCTGATTTTTCTCCCAGTATCAATGGGGAGCCCATCCCTCACCTTCACGCTGTGATCGTCCGGAAAAATGATGTCCTGCAGTTCCATAAACCGGTCAGCGGGGCGAGATCATATCTCGCAGCAAGGGGTGGGTTCTGGATTGAACCATGGATGAACAGCTGCAGCACCCATCTGAAAGTAAAAGCAGGGGGTTACCAGGGAAGGAGTTTACAAAAAAATGATGAGCTTTTGCTTCGCACACCGTGGGATAGCTTTCCGGCTTTCCGCCAGAATAATTTTATTGTCCTGCCCTGGAAAGCAGACAGCGACTGGGGCGATCATGGGAAAGAGATACTTGTTTTGCCGGGTAATGAATGGAACCGGCTGGCAACCGAGGCAAAAGAAAATTTCCTGATGACCTCTTTCCTCATCACACAGCAGTCAGACAGGATGGGATACCGGCTGAACAGCATTCCCCTTCCGGTCATTACCAATGAAGAACTCGTATCTGCTGCGGTGAATTTTGGAACGGTGCAATTACTACCCGACGGTAAGCTGATCATTTTGATGGCGGATCACCAAACCACGGGAGGTTATCCAAGAATAGCGCATGTCATTACCGCTCACCATTCAAGGCTGGCCCAGTCAAAAGCGGGGGATAAGATCCATTTCAAACTGACCAACCTGCAAAAAGCGGAAGAGCTCCTGATAAAACAACAACAACATTTGCAGCAATTGCGGAATGCGTGTACATTCAGGTTGGAAGAATATCTAAAGAAATAAATAACAATGACAGGAGGCGATCAATTAAAAGATTCTTCGGGCTCCGCTTTGCAAAAAAGTGGCCCCTCGGGTCTGGTTGACATTAACTGTGATATGGGAGAGGGCATCGGTAATGAGGAACGCATTATGCCCTTTATCAGCTCCGCCAATATTGCCTGTGGTTATCACGCGGGAGATGCGATCACGATGCAGCAAACCATGGAGCTGTGCGTTAAGTACGATATTGTTGCGGGCGCCCACCCGTCATTTTACGACAAAAAAAATTTTGGAAGAAAAGAAATGAATCTGCCAGTGGATGATATTTATGAACTCATTACCCAGCAGTTGATCATCCTGGGTGAAGTTGCCGATTCCTTTGGCCGGCAACTTTGTCATGTCAAGCCGCATGGAGCACTGTACAATATGTCCGCTAGGGATCCGTTGATCGCCCAGGTGATCGCAAAGGCAGTAAGGGATTTTGATAGCCGCCTGGTTATTTTCGGACTAAGCGGCAGCCATTCTATTCAGCAGGCCCGGCAACTGGGGTTACAAACAAAAAACGAAGTGTTTGCTGATCGTACCTACCAGGATGATGGGACGCTCACTCACCGCTCTCAGACTAATGCATTGATCAGGGAAACGCATAAAGTCGTTCAGCAGGTGCAGCAAATGATAAATGAAGGAACCGTGACAACCCTATCGGGAAAAGCGATTCCGATTGTTGCAGAAACGATCTGTATTCATGGCGATGGAGAACATGCAGTGGAGTTCGCAAAAGCAATCAGGGAGGCCATTAAAAAGTAAAAAGAATAAAGACTGCAGGCAGACAGGGGAAGAAAAACATAGCATGAAGAGAAACTCCGCGATACTTGGCGCTGCATTTTTAATGGCTACTTCTGCCATTGGCCCCGGCTTCTTAAATAATACCAGCGCTTTTACCCAACAACTGCTTACGAATTTTGGATTTGTTATTCTTGTTTCAGTAATCATAGATATCGGGGCACAATTGAATACCTGGAGGATCATTACCGTTGGCGAAAAAAGGGCGCAGGATCTTTCCAATCAATTGTTGCCGGGTCTTGGATACCTGCTCGCAGCACTGGTGGCTTTCGGGGGGCTTGCATTTAATGTTGGCAACATTGCAGGCTGTGGTTTGGGATTAGAAGTATTAACGGGATTGGATGCAAAGTGGGGGGCCGTGATCAGTTGCGTTATCGCGTTGTTTATTTTTTGGACAAAAGAGGCAGGCAAAGCCATTGATCTTTTTGTAAAGGTCCTGGGCATTGCAATGATTGGCCTGACGGTGTATGTGATGATCGCTTCACAACCCCCGTTTGGGAAAGCCGTTCTGCATACTTTCTGGCCGGAGAAATATAATATAAAAATGATTGTAGCACTCGTGGGTGGGACGGTGGGCGGTTATATAAGTTTTGCAGGGGCGCATCGCCTGCTGGATGCCAATATCAGGGGCGTCAATGCGGTTCGGCAGGTCACCCGGAGTTCTGTTACCGGAATCATTATTACCGCCATTATGCGTTATGTATTGTTTTTAGCTGCGCTGGGTGTGGTATGGGCAGGGGCTACTTTGGGCAGCAGGAACCCGGCTGCATCGGTCTTCCAAATTGCAGCTGGCAATATCGGGTATCGATTCTTCGGAGTCGTCATGTGGTCAGCCGCCATCACTTCTGTTATTGGCGCTTCATATACCTCTGTTTCCTTCTGGAAGACATTCAGCCCCTCACTGGAAAAAAATCAACGGGGATTGATCTCCGGGTTCATTATTTTCTCCACGGTCATATTCGTTTTATTGAAGGAACCTCCCAGCTTTATCCTGATCACGGCCGGGATGATGAATGGATTGATCCTGCCCATATCGCTGGCCATCATGCTGGTAGCTGTGACAAAGAAAAGATTATTCCCCGCCTACCGCCATCCCGCCTGGATGCAAATCGCCGGTTGGATCGTCGTAGCGATCATGAGCTGGATGGGGTATGTTACCATTCATCAAAGTTTATCTGAGTTGTTTTGAAGCGATTCGCACGAGCCATCTATATAAAAACAAAAATTTATCCCTGATCCTTCGGTACTTCGTGCCAACAAAAAAGCCCAACCATAGGGTAAGTCGGGCCTTTTGTTATCATCCATCCTTGTTATTGTGTCCAATCAGCCGTTTAATATTTTAGAGCCAAGCAGGTAATTCCGCGAAGGATAATAGATGAAAAGACAGGTACCATTTTTTATTGTGGTAATAATTTTTTCAGATTCGTTTTGTGGTACGGCAGGGCAGCCAAAGCTCCGGCCCATGAAAATGCCCTGTCTTGCCCGCAACTCGTTTACATAAGCTGCGCCATGTATCACGATACTGCGCTGCCATGCCTTGTCATTGAAGCCCGGCTCAAGGCCGCGGATGCGTAAGGACAAACCATGCTCACCCATATAAGTGTCCTGTGTTACATAAAACCCAAGACTGCTTTGCAGGGATTCGGGGGCATTGGAAAACCGTGTGGCATATTCTCCTCCGCTGTTACGCCCATGTGCAACATACGTATTGATCAGGAGCTGATTGCCGGGGATGTCAATAATATAAAGCCTTTTTTGCAGGGACGACTGGCTGAAATCGCAAATGCTGAGATAGTCGCAGCGGGCAATCAGTTTTTTTTGCAAAAGACGTTGGTATCCGTTCCAGGCACAGGCAAATGCTTTTTCGGATAATCCGTATTGCTGAAGGTTGCACCTGTAATAAAGAGAATAAGACGTTTCGTTTGTAAATGAGGAATCGGTCAATTGCCGCGAAGATGCCGAAACAGTATTGTCATGGCTATTCTTTTCGGGCGGGGAAGGGATCAGTGTAAATGATGTACACAATATTCCCGCAGATATTGGAAGAATGAGTTTTCTCACTCGGGTACGGTTTTTCAGGATATTCAAACGAAATACAGAGCCAAAATATTATGCTATTATTAATAATGCAAGCAATAAAGCTTTGTTTGGTAAGCTTTTGCGAAAAATTACGCGAAGAGACAACCGGTTGGCAAGGAAATTTACGAGGCATCAATTTTTCCGTGTTCTGCAGGGCTTATATATAATATAGCGGGATCAGTTTTCGCTCATTTTTCCGATGTCACGTTGTTTTGTGATGAATTCCCCGGAATAGATCTTCAGCAATAGCATAAATAAAGAAATCAGCAAGGGTCCGAATATTAACCCGATGAAGCCAAACAGATTCAACCCGATAATGACCCCGAATACTGTGACCAGCGGGTGCACATTCCCGAGCTTTTTTAATAAGGTAAATCGTAATATATTATCTACGGTACCGATGACACCAAACCCATAGATCAGCATGGCAATGCCCTGCCAGTTATGGTCCCTGGCAAAAAACATTATGGCCAGGGGAACATAGGCCAGTGCCGCACCTACTACCGGCAGCATAGCGGCGATACAAGTGACCCCAAACCAGAAAAACGGTTCATCTACTCCAATGATCAGGTAACCGATCAACCCCACTATCCCCTGCGTGAATGCAATCAACGGGATGCCGATCGCATTCGACATGACCATCGTTTGCACTTCTTTGCCCAGCCGGGACACATTTTCATCTTTCAGCGGCACGTATTCATAAAGGGCATTCTCCATGTTCCGGCCGTTCACCAGCATGAAGTATAAAATAAAAAACATGAAGAAGATCGTGCTAAGGGTGCTGAAGGTGGCGCCCAATATTTTGGGAATGCTCTGGGCAATCGCATTACCCAGCTTATTGATATTTTCGTCACTTGCCAGGGTGATATTAAACTGTTGTTCTACATTGGCCACCACTTTTTTCAGCGCAACCGTCAACTCGGCTGAGTGCTGTACTACATAATTTACTTTTGAAGAGAGCAGGTTGATCAGCAGCCCCACGGGCAGGAGAATCACCACCAGGGAGAAAAACATCAGCAACAGGGCCGTCCATCCTTTCCGCCATTTCTTCTTTTCGGTAAGAAAGAACATCCATTTGTGCAGCAATACATAAAGAGTAATGGCGCCCAGCAAAGCCGGTACGAAAGAATAGAGCTGGAAGAACAAAAGAATGACGAGTAGTAAAATGATGATAATAAAAAAGAACTGACGTATCCGGTTCTGGTCAATAACATTACTACTCATGATAAACGGATGAGGTATTAAAAATAATGAAATAATATACTATCCGGGGCAGAAGGCACAAAGCCAGGAATCGTCAAAAAAACTTCATACCCTTGCCTTGAAATTTTAAACCTTTACTTCTTTCCATTTCCCTTTTTTAAAAGAATACCAGGCCGCTAATGCCAGCACTGATTCTGCAGCGGGAATGGCAATAAACGCACCTGCCGGCCCCATCTTCAAAACTTTCACCATTAGGTAAGCAAGAGGTATCTGGAAGCACCAGAAGCTGAACAAGTTGATCCGGGTGGGGGTTTTAGTATCGCCCGCACCGTTCAATGCCTGTATCATCACCATACCGATACCGTAAAAAATATATCCCGAGCCGATGATCTGCAAGGCCTGGGCTCCGAATCGCAGGTCTTCCGGTACATGCGTGAAAATCTGAATGATCGGTCTCGCAAAGAGAACAAATAACAGCATCACAACCGACATGAAAATGGCATTATATCGGGTGGTAAGTAACACACTTTTTTCGGCCCTGCCGGGTTGTTGCGCCCCAAGGTTTTGACCGACCAGTGTGGCAGCGGCATTGCTCAGTCCCCAGGCAGGCAAAATGAAAAAAACCACGTTGCGGATCGCGATCTGGTAACCGGCTGATGCATGTGTACCCCCGGTTACTGCCACCAGTTGGGCTAACACGATCCAGCTTCCGGAAGCAATGATGAACTGGAAAGTGGCGGGCCAGGCGATCTTTATCAGTGATCGCATCAACGGGAAATCAATAATAAAATGTTCTTTTCCGAGGCTGATCCTTCCTTTTTTTGAACGGAACAAATGATAGCATTGATAGACCACACCGGTACCACGCCCGATCACCGTAGCGATAGCAGCCCCCTTCAGCCCGAGTTCAGGAAAGGGTCCCCAGCCATTGATCAGGGAAGGGCAAAGAATAATATTCATCAGGCTGGCGAGCCATAGACTTCGCATAGCAATCGCAGCATTGCCTGCACCACGGAAAATACCATTGATAAGAAAAAGCAGGATGATGACCATGCTGCCACCGAGCATAGTACGGGTAAAAACTGATCCATCTTTTACCACCTGCGGTGAGGCACCCATGATACGGAGGATGTCGGGGGCAAAAACCAACCCCGCTGCACTAACAAATGCGGTAGCAATCAACGCCATGATCAGAGCCTGCATCCCCGCATGCGCAGCTGCATCGGGATTTTTTTCCCCTACCCGTCTTGCTACCATCGCCGTAGCCGCTGTACTCAATCCTATCGCCAGGGAATAAACGATCGTGATCACCGATTCAGTAAGCCCCACCGTTTGCGTTGCATCGGATCCCAGTTTACTTACAAAAAATATATCCACTACAGCAAACACGCTTTCCAGACTTAGTTCAAGGATCATCGGGATAGCCAGCAACACGATGGCCGTACGAATACTGCCTTGTGTGTAATCATATTCTCCCCCCTGTAGGGCACGTTTGATAACGTCAAAATATGTATATAACTTATTCTTGAAATTAACCTGTGACATGATTGAAAACCTGTTGAAATTAAGTGAATAGCAGCAACGCAAAGTTGCTTATTGATAACTAACCGTATGATGATTACTCCGCCAACCGAATTGTCAGGCCGAGCAGGACGCGGTTTTCATATGCATTTGCTTGGGAGAAGAGCGAAGGTAAGGGATTCATAAATACGAATTACACGAATCATATAATTAAAACAACGACAACTGGTTTTCATTTTTCACCGACCGCCGTTTTGTCGTTCCTCGCGTAAAAACAGAATCCTCATCTATGCTGAATACCGGTGTGGGGGCATATCTTGATGCCACAAAGATCTTCGTTTTACCCGCATGGGGTTTGAATAAGGATTCCACCAGCTCCGGCTTATTATTGTTTTTGGATAAATGCGACAGGATCAAAAGATGCAAATGCTCCGAGCGGTAATGCCGGAACAATTCCAATGCCTGGGTATTGGAAAGATGACCGGAATCGCTGCTGATGCGTTTTTTCAGGTACCGCGGATAATGACCCGTGGCCAGCATATCCTCGCAATAATTGGTTTCAAGGAAAGCGGCATGACACTGGCTGAAATATTTGATCACCCGCTTACAGGCATGCCCGATATCGGTGATCACAGCAATCTTCACTCCGTGACCCGACACCATAAAACTATGCGGGTCATCCGCATCATGACTTTTTCGAAAAGGGATCACGGATAATCCCCCGATTGTAATTGGTTTTGCATGTTTGAATGAACGGGTCAGTTTCGGTTCAAGAGGAATGTTACTGTTTTTCAGCGTGGCGGTAGTGATGTAGACGGGCAGCCGGTGTTTTTTGGATATACCGGGTACGCCCGTGATATGATCCGTATGTTCGTGCGAAACAAACAATGCTTTCACCATCTCCATAGAAAGCCCCAGTTGTTTCATCCTTTTTTCCGTTTCCCGGCAACTCAGCCCCGCATCGATCAATACGGCTTCTGCGGCATTACCCACGTAATAGCAATTGGCATTGCTGCCGGAATTAAGGGAGGCTATAAATAATGACATGCCATTTCAAAATTAATAAGACTGCCTTTGGAAATATGAAATAAATTCAGACAGGAATTCTGAACCCGCGATGTCTTTGCAAGCTATTTTGGAGGAATGTAGCCTCACGGGCTACGGATCGGTACCGGTGCACGGCGGCGACATCAACCGGGCCTATTGTTTAACGGGCCAGGCAGAGAAATATTTCCTGAAAGTAAACGAGGCAGATCGATACCCCGGGATGTTTGAAAAAGAAGCGCAGGGACTAAATGCATTAAAGAATAGCAGCACCCTGGTTGTACCGGGAGTAATACGGTCGGGTGTCGTAGGGAAAGAACAATACCTGCTGATGCAATGGCTAGAAAAGGGATCAGCACAATCTGATTTCTGGGAGAAATTCGGAAACGGGCTGGCCCTATTGCATAAAAGAGAGCAGGCCTCTTTCGGCTGGCCCGACGATAATTACATCGGCAGTCTCCCCCAGCGAAATACAGGGCATGATCAGTGGCATTTGTTTTATGCCGAATGCCGGATATTGCCTTTGGTAAAAGTATTGGTTGATGAAAAAAAGTTTACCAAACAGGAGATGGTCATGGCAACATCCTTTTGTAAAAAACTGGAGGAATTATTTCCACCGGAACCGCCGTCATTGCTGCATGGTGATCTTTGGGCGGGTAATTATATGATCACAGCAAACGGGGAGGCAGCGATCTTTGATCCCGCCGTTTATAACGGGCATCGGGAAATGGATATCGGGATGACGAAGCTGTTTGGGGGATTTGACAGGGTCTTTTACGAAGCATACAATCAAACTTATCCATTGCAGCAGGGATGGCAACAACGCCTGTCATTGATGCAACTCTATCCCCTGCTGGTACACGCCGTGCTGTTCGGGGGCCATTATGTAAGTGCTGCCAGAGAGATCATCCGGGAATATATTTAATGCCGAAGGATATTTTCAGACAGGCATATTGCCAAATGCCAACCGAAATCCTTGCTCATATTCTGTTTTGAATTATCTTAGGGAATATTTTTTATATCCCTTGAAAATTTTACAGGTACCGGAATTTCATCCTTCATTGTTAAAGGAGTTGCTATGGCTGAGATCAATTTAAAGGGAACGGTACATCGTTTCGGCGCTACCAGCCGCAGGGATACCTGGTGGCTAAGGCCCCTTGTTATTTTTATCGGCCTTTCTGCTTTTGTGGTATATGTTACATGGGCGGCTTTCCAGGGCAAACATTATTACTACGGTTCTTATATCTCACCCTTGTATTCACCCGAACTCTTTGGCGATTCCCCGCATAGCTGGTTTGGGGTGAAACCAGGCTGGTGGCCCCACTGGCTGCCCTGGTCGCCGGCACTGCTCATACTCTGGGCGCCGGGATTGTTCCGGCTCACCTGTTATTATTACCGGGGGGCCTATTATAAATCTTTCTGGGCCGATCCACCTGCATGTGCCGTGGGAGAGCCACGAAAAAAATACTGGGGGGAAAATTCTTTGCCATTGATTATCCAGAATGTTCACCGCTATTTTATGTACATCGCCTTGCTTTTTATCGGTTTCCTTTCTATTGATGTATGGGAGGCTTTGTGGTTTACCCACCCGGTAACCGGCGGAAAAACTTTTGGCATCGGGGTGGGCACACTCGTACTGGCCATCAATGTGGTGTTGCTTGGCGGATATACCCTGGGTTGCCATTCGCTGCGCCATGCAGTGGGAGGATTTATGGATCGTCTTTCCGGGAGACCCGTGAGGTTTACAATGTACAGATGTGTAACCTGTCTTAACCGTAAGCACATGTTATGGGCCTGGATGAGTTTGTTCTGGGTTGCATTCACTGATATATATGTACGCTTGTGTTCAATGGGAGTATGGAAAGATTGGAGAATAATATAATGGTCGGGTACGCCATCAATGACTATAACCCCAAGACCTAACTATGATTTCTTACGATACCTATCATTATGATGTATTAGTTATCGGCGCCGGCGGCGCCGGTCTCCGGGCTGCTATTGAGGCTTCTGCCGGCAATATCAAAGTAGGATTGGTCTGCAAATCACTTTTGGGGAAAGCGCATACGGTAATGGCGGAAGGCGGCATTGCTGCTGCGTTGGCCAATGTGGATGACCGGGATGGATGGAAAGTTCATTTTGCCGACACTATGCGCGGTGGACAATATCTCAATAACTGGCGGATGGCCGAACTGCATGCAAAGGAAGCACCTGACCGGGTGCGGGAATTGGAAGCATGGGGGGCTTTATTTGACAGAACAAAAGAGGGGAAAATCCTGCAACGGAATTTTGGAGGTCACAAATATCCACGGCTTGCGCATGTGGGCGATCGGACAGGACTGGAAATGATCCGCACTTTGCAGGATCATGGCATTCACCTTGGGATGGAAGTACACATGGAGGTTACGGTGATCACACTTTTGAAAGACGCCGGCCGTGTGGTGGGGGCATTTGGCTATGAAAGGGAAAGAGGGCGATTCATTGTTTTTAAATCAAAAGCCGTCATACTGGCAACAGGGGGAGTGGGGCGGGCTTACAAGATCAGCAGCAATAGCTGGGAATATACAGGGGATGGTCATGCATTGGCGTACAAGGCCGGCGCGGAACTGATCGACATGGAGTTTTTACAGTTCCATCCTACCGGGATGATCTGGCCTTTGAGCGTTTGTGGCATTTTGGTAACAGAGGCTGTTCGGGGAGAAGGAGGAATTTTGCTGAATAAGAATGGGGAACGGTTTATGTTTAATGACATTCCCGATCTGTATAAATCGCAGACTGCCGATAATGAAGAAGAGGGATGGAGATATACGCAGGGAGATAAAAACGCAAGACGTCCGCCGGAATTACTGACCCGTGATCATGTGGCCCGTTGCATCAATCGTGAAGTAAAAGAAGGAAGGGGGAGCCCTCACAATGGAGTGTATCTCGATATCTCCTGGATCAAGAAAAAAATGTCCAATGCCGAAGATCACATCAAGAAGAAGCTGCCAAGCATGTACCATCAATTTAAAAAACTGGCAGACATTGATATTACCAAAGAGCCGATGGAGATAGGACCCACAACCCATTATATGATGGGAGGTATCCGGGTAGATGCAGATACGCAAATGTCAACCGTACCCGGTCTTTTTGCCGCCGGGGAATGTGGGGCGGGATTGCATGGCGCCAACCGGCTGGGAGGTAATTCACTTTCCGATCTCCTGGTATTCGGGAAAAGGGCTGGTGAATTTGCGGCAATGTTTGCAAAAGAAAATGATGAAGGTGCGATCGATGAAAAACAGGTCAGCGAAGCGGCCAAATGGGCGCTGGCGCCCTTTGAAAGGGAAAAAGGAGACAACCCCTTTGATGTGCAACATGCCTTGCAGGATATGATGCAACAGCTGGTGGGCATTGTGCGTACCGAAGCAGAAATGCTTCGTGCCGCCGATTATTTAAAACTGATGCGGAAGCGATCGGAAAATGTTCTTGTTACGGGTAACCGGGAATACAATGCTGGCTGGCACACCGCTATGGACCTTGACAACCTGCTGACCGTTTCGGAAGCGATCACCATTGCCGCTTTGGAAAGAAAAGAAAGCCGCGGGGCCCATTTCCGTGATGACTACCCCCAGAAGGATGAAAAAAACGGTAAATTCAATCTGGTAATTTATAAGGATCCCGATGGGCAAATGCGGACCCGCAAAGAACCTTTGCCGGAAATCCGGGAGGACCTGAAAAAAATAATCGAGGAAATGAAATAATGCCTGTTATTGATTTTCAAATATGGCGCGGTAACAAGGATGGGGGCCACTATGAAAATTATTCAGCCGAAGTGGCGGAAGGAATGGTCGTATTGGACGCGGTGCACCAGATACAGGCAAAGCAAGTCCATGATCTTGCCGTCCGCTGGAACTGCAAAGCCGGTAAATGCGGATCCTGTTCTGCCGAAATCAACGGCATGCCCAAACTGATGTGCATGACCCGGCTCAGCGATCTTCCGGTGGATAAACCCATTACCCTGCAACCGATGAAAGCCTTCCCGGTTATTAAAGACCTTGTCACGGATGTTTCCTGGAATTTCAGGGTTAAGAAAAAAATAAAAAAATTCAAACCACGACCACCCGATGCGGCTGATGGCACCTGGCGAATGGACCAGGTCGATATTGACCGGGTACAGGAATTCCGGAAATGCATTGAATGTTTTTTGTGCCAGGATGTTTGCCATGTACTGCGGGAGCATCACCTGCACGATGAGTTCATCGGTCCCCGATTCTTCGTATATGTGGCAGCGTTAGAAATGCATCCCCTGGATACTGAAGACCGGTTGGCGGATCTGAAAAAAACGGAAGGGATCGGATTCTGTAATATCACGAAATGCTGCACTAACGTCTGCCCGGAAGAAATCACGATTACCGATAATGCCATCATACCGCTGAAAGAAAGAGTGGCCGACCGGTTTTATGATCCGCTAAAGAGGCTCTTCAGGAAGTTGGTAAAGAAATAACAAAGGTTTCCAACCCTTAAAGGTTGGAGACCGTTGAACCTAAAATAATCAGCCATGTTTCAACTTAAAAAGATCTCCAGGGAAGGTGTCGCCGAAGCACTGGAAAAAGCGGAACGTTACCGCCTGCTCAACGAGCCAAGACTGGCCGAAAGTATTTGCCTCGACATATTGGAAGTGGACCCCCAAAACAGTAAGGCCATTGTGACCCTTTTACTCGCCATTACGGATGAATTCGGGTCCTCTTCTCCTTCCGATGTGAATGATGCCAAACAATTGTTACCCCGTCTTCAAAGTGAGTACGAACGATTTTACTATGAGGGCATCATTTGCGAAAGAAAAGGGAAATCCTTATTGGGGAAAAACATCCCCGGGGCCGGATTTATTGTTTATGAATGGCTGATAGACGCGATGGAACTTTATGAAAAAGCCGAAGCGGTTCGCCCCCCCGGTAATGATGACGCCCTGCTGCGCTGGAATACCTGCGCCCGCCTGATCATGCGGTATCATCTAAAACCGAGAGATGAAGAGTATATGGAACACCAACTGGAATAGCTAATGGTGAATGTGAGCTTCCTGTTGATTATTAATCACAATCATTTTCTCAGTTCCCTGCTTATTATATCCAGTAATCCATCCACAGGTTTATCCTCCGAAAGTTCCCAGAACATGATACCCCCAAGACGATGACGGCGGATGAATTTTGTTTTTTCACGGATGGAACGTTCGTCGTCAAAACTGGCGAATAATTGTCCGCTCCGGCTGTATTGCCAGGGAGCTTTCGCCCTTTTATCCCAGTAGTAATGATAACCGATACTATCGGTAAAGTATAGCTGAAAATCTTTAAATGCCACACCCTGTTTGAATTTCCCCATTTGGTATAAACCATGATTACTATCGGCCACCTGTTCCCAGACCCGGGCATAAAAAGCCGCTCCGAGGATCAGCTTTTGAGCTACCGCCTTTTTCTGGATCAACCAGTTCACTGTTTTTTCAGCAGATTCCTGTCCCTCCCGGTAATCAGCCAGTGCTGTATGATGTCCTGTTACCGTACTGTAGCCGCCGACAAGATCATAGGTCATCAGGTTCACAAAATCAACAAGAGGTAATACAGCGTCCCAATCCACCGATCGTTCCAGGTATTTTATAAAACCACCAGCGGCAAAGCTTATTATGTAATCAGGACCCATTGCTGACCGTAAGGTTTTTACCAGTTCTGTGAAATTATTTTTATCCGTGCTGTCGTATTTATGACCCGGATAACCCTCGATCGCCGGGTATTCCCAGTCCAGGTCAAGACCATCAATATTATATTCTTTAAAAAGAGCCACAGCGCTTCGGGCAAAATTGACACGATGATCCGGCGAGGCAAACAGGTCGGAACAGGGAGCGCAACCGCCCCAGCCACCGATAGAGACCATGATCTTCAACCGTGGATTTTCTTTTTTCAGCGCCACCAATTGCTGCACTATCTGCTGTTGCTGTTCGTTGCGAAAGGTGAGGGTATCGTTTTGAAAAGCCAGGAAACTGTAGATGATATGCGTGAGCTTGCTCACCGGGTATTGTTGGATCATTTCCCCATTGCCTGTATAGTAGCCGATCACTTTGTATTCTTTCGACTGAGCATGAGCAAATACGCAAAAACATGATATGAATATCCCAATTGCTCTTTTAAATAAATTAATATACTTGGATTGGAGGGGGGAGTATCGCCAGAAGCCTGAAGCCAGCAGCTATACGCCTCTAGCCAGAAGCTTGAAGCCTGAAGCCAGCAGCCTCTCTGGAGCGACAAACGATCACCGGTACAAAACAGTAATGGATTCTATTTCTTTATGAAAATGCCGGTCAAGGAATCCTAAAAAAGAGTGCATTAATTGCCAGTCGTTGCCTTCGGATGATTGTTTTTTTAATTCAAAAACCGAAATATTCTTATTGGGCTTATTAAAATCTATATAGCCGCCATAACTCACGTGCTTCCAGCGGTTGGGCTTTACGGGGTAAAAGGTCCCCCTTTTTTTCTTTTTCAATTCCCGCTGCTTCTGCTTTACCATCGAGGGGAAGTTAATGATTCCTGCTTTCGTGATCACCTGTACGATGCGCATATGATTTTTTTTGTACGGGACCTGCTGCCAGGGCGCCGTTTGATTTTAAAATCTTAAAAAAAGGCGGGACTAAACAGGTTTCAACAGCGAGCGGACTGGATTCCCCGGGTTGGGGTAACTAAAATACATACAATTAGCAAGACGGGTAATAGAACTTTTGCCCGCCGGGTATTTTGCTACATTATTCTTTTTTCAGATTTTTTGATTTGATCAGTTATTGATGCACAGCAGCCACTGCAGATTCAGCGGCTTTATTCCAGCCTTTTTGAATGGCAAGCAGGCGTGAATTCCTATCGGGGTGAGTTGCCGAAGCTTCGGTCCGGGATATATAAAACATGACTTCCTGTGCCTGTTCCAGCGTAGCACCGAGTTGGTGCATTACAAAACCGGCAAATTCATCGGCTTCCAATTCCAGTTCCGGTTTACTCCCGGTCTTCCGAATGGTATGCCCATTCAGGTGATGACCCATCTCGTGTGCGATGAGAGTCATCGCAGCCCATTTATCGCGCGTAATTTTATTGATCTGGTCTATAAAGGAAGGATTGTAGAGAATATATCTTTTTTTGTGGGAAAGGGACGCCTCTATGTTCATCACGTCTGCTTCTTTTAATTCAAAACTTTCCTGCAGGCCGGTGACTTTGATTATTTCCGATAACATTTCAGACATCGGGGGGATTTTCGCCGAAGTACTGTCGCGGTAAAAAAAAGTACGATTATTATCGGGAGAAATCGATCGCGCAAAATTTTGCTGGGATACAGTAATGAGTACGGCGAAGAAGATGGCCTGTTTCATCAGTAACGAATGGAGAGCGAAATTACTTCATTTTATTTAAAGCGAATCAAAAAATGCAGAAGAAAGCTTCGGCCACATCAATGATTTAAAACAAAGTGATTTAATAATAAAATGATGATTTTCAGCAAGATAAACCGCAATTGCGCTAGATTCTGTGCAAAAAAGAACCGTCTGGGCAATCTCGCTGGCATAGTTGTGGCAAAAGGATAAGCAGGCCGCCATCGGATTGTTTAATTAAAATCTCATGGCAATGAAACACAAAGAATTTTTTGTCCTGCTGACACTGGCCCTGCTCGTTGCCTGTGAAGAACCGTACCGTGCAACAGACGTATATATCATGGCCCCCCGCTATATCCAGACAGAGTTCAGCCATCAATATCCATCTGCCAGAAATGTCGTTTGGTCGCATTATGATGCAGCAATAATGACTCCTATTGATTGGGAACTGGCAGGATGGGTGGTGCTGGATCCCGGTGATTACCTGGTAAGGTTTGACCAGGACAATGACTACTATTATGCCTGGTATGACGACAGGGACTCATGGATCGGTACCGCTTGTATAGTGAGGGATTATCATACGTTGCCCGGTGTTGTCAGTAATACGATCAGAATGGGATACTGTGGTTACACCATCACAGGTGTGAGCAGGGAATTCCAGGGGGATCAAATGTATTATGAAGTAGAACTGAGGAACAGCAATACCAAAACAAAATTACTGCTGGATAGCAATGGAAATGTCGTCAGGCAAAAAACAAAATCCATGTATTAAACTTTAAAAACTCCCGGCTTCGGTTCAAAAAGCCGTCTATTTATTTCCAGTAAAGCCCGTTCCTATAAAGGATTGAATTAAAAACCAACCCGGAAGGAAGATCATTTGTGTGTCACATTTGGAGCTTCGCGAAAAAAAAGAAAATAACGGACAACTTCTGGCATAGTTGTGGCAAAGGGTACTGAGAAGCTACCATTAAATTGTATCATTTAAAATCTTATGGTATGAAACTCAAAACTTTTCTTGCAATGGCAACAATCGCCGCGTTGGCTGCCTGCAAATCAACATACCGGGCTACCGACAGTTCAGTCGTCGTAACATCGTCATCCGCTGAAGCCGCATTTCATATGAGATATCCCGGTGCAGAGAATATTGAATGGACCCGCTATGAGTATAATCCGCTGGTAGTGGGAACTGTCAACTGGGACTTTGTCGGGTGGACGACTCTTGACCGGAGCTATGCCGGTTCCCTGGTGCGTTTTGACCAGGGCGGAGAACATTACTATGCCTGGTACGATGAAAATGGCTACTGGACCGGTACTGCCATCCTGTTAAAGGATTATACCTTACCGGCCGCTGTAACCAATACGCTCAGTATCCGGTTCCCGGCCTATGATATCACAGGCCTGAGCAGAGTAAGCCTGGCCAACATGATGGCGTACGAAGTGGAGTTGCACAAACACTATTACACGGCAAGGGTATTGATCGATGACAATGGCAATGTGATTAACCAGAGAGTGAAGTCATACTGATTTAAGAATTGAATAACGGCATTAACATTTCGTCCAGACATCATTCCCGGAAGATTGTCTTCTGAACGGCGATTAAAATTCCTCCCCCTTTCCCTGGGAGAGGGGGAGGAATAAATAATTATCTATCTATTGTTAGAAAGCGATGATAAGGAATGACAGGGTTGAGGTTTAAATATCCCCGGAAAGAATTTTTATCAATTTTTGGGCATCAATATTTCCTCCCGAGATTACGCAAACAATTTTTCCTGTACCCGCATTGCCGGTCAGTGCTGCCGCTAATGATGAAGCCCCGGCGCCTTCAGCAACCACACGGCTTCTTTCCATAAGCAGTTTGACTGATTGGGCAATTTGTTTCAGGCTGGTTACAATGGAACCATTTACCAGTCTGCTTACCAGGGGCCACATTTCCCCCAGGATACTACGGCTTCCTATCCCATCAACAAAGCTGGCTGTATATTCGACAGTCACGGGTTTGCCTGCTGCAAGAGAGGGAGCAAGAGGTGCGGCTGTCTCCGCTTCTGAAGCAAATATTTTTACGGCGGGCTTCATGGCTTTTATAGCCGTGGCGATGCCGCTGATCAGTCCACCACCTCCATAAGGTACGATTACGGTTTCTACATCCGGCAGGTCTTCCAGTATTTCCAAACCGATCGTACCATTCCCGGCAATCACCGGCGGATCGCTGACCGGGTGAATGAAAAATCCTTTCATGCCTTCGAATTTACGGCTCACGATCACCTGCCACCAATCATCGAAAGGCACTTTAATGAATTTTGCGCCCAGGCGTGTGATGGCATCCAGCTTGGTTTGTGGCGCGTGATCCGGAACGATCACTGTACAGGGCAGCTTCATCCTTTTCGCATTCCAGGCCACACCCTGTGCCATATTGCCTGCGCTGGCTGTGTAGACCCCATCTTTTAACAACGATGGATCGGCCAGGCTCAGAGCATTCCAGGCCCCTCTTAATTTAAAAGAACCGATCGGCTGAAGATTTTCGAGTTTCAGATAGATTTCTCCGGGAAAATCATCAAAGTAAAAACGGATCAGGGGTGTGCGGCTCACTTTTCCTTTGAGGCGTTGGGCCGCATCTTTTATATCCTGTAGTGTAATGGAAATATTTCTCTGATCATTGTACATTTTACTTCTCGGATGAATTTTTTTAGTGCATCCTATGTGTTCCTGGGCCTAATGCGTCAAAATCGCATCAATTAGTAACATAGGTTTATATATTCAGGTAGAAGTTTGATTATGCTTTTAATTTTTGATAGATATGGAACGCCGAAAAAATATCTTCCACGGCAATGCCCAATGATTTAAAAACAGTGATCTCTTCATCATTTTCTCTTCCCATTTTTCTCCCCAGCAGCACTTCACCTATTTCACCTTTCACATGATCATTGGTAACGGCTCCTTCTTTTTTTGGGATAAGAAAATCACCTGCTTCATTAAAAACGGATTCGTAACAATCGGTAAATAATTTTGACTTTACAATAGTTGTTGTATCCAGCTCCCTTCCTGCCACAGAAGCATAGCCCACCGCGTTGATATGGGTACCCGGTCTGATCCATTCTCCGCGTATTAACGGTTCGCGGGATGAGGTAACTGTACAGACGATATCAGCATTCAGCACAGCTTCCCGGGCAGAGGGTGATGTATTGAAGGCCACATTAAAGCGATTCGAAATATTCTGACACAATGACTCGGCGTGACCGGCATTCCTGCTCCAGCAATAAATTTGACTGATTGATCGTACCAGCAATAAAGCTTCGATATGCCGTTTAGCCTGTTCCCCGGACCCGATAATGGCCAGGGTTTCGGCATTTTTCCTGGCAAGACAATCGGTGGCCACTGCGCTGGCTGCCGCTGTGCGGATGGCGGTGATCTCTGCTGCGTCGAAAATCATCAATGGGGTCCCGTGTTTACTGTCAAATAAAATGACCATACCCTGGTGCGAAGGGAGACCTGTTTCATGATTTCCGGGGAAAACGCTGATCACTTTAATTCCTATTACACCCAGCTTTTCTACGAAACCGGGCATCATGCCCAGTAATCCGCTTTTATCGGGCATCCACATCAGCGAACGCAAAGGCTGTGTGCATTCTCCGGCTGATAATGAACGAAACATTTTTTCCATTACCGTAATGCATTCGTCCATCGGCAGCAGGGAAGCGATCTTTTCCTTGTTGATGAATAAAGGATCCATGGCGTATAAAGATAGAATTTTTGGGAGGGTTGGGGTCTGTCAGTAAATATCAAAGAATAAAGACGGCCAGGCATAAAAACGCACTGCAATGTCATAAAAAAAGCCTGTATCCCGGGGTGGATCACCCGAATTGAAATAATTAATATCATCCCAAAGTAATAACTTAGTTAACCCAATACCCCCATTCACTATCAGTGATTACCGGAGGCATTGTATTAAAATGAATAGCTTTCTTCAACTCCAAAACCTTTTCTTTTGTAATTAAAATTTTTATGTTATGGAAATTGCTGTTAAATCACTTAATGGTAAAGATGCGATCTTATCTGCCGAAATCATAGATGGATTCCGGTCACAACTTACAGGAAGTTTAGTTCATGCAGCCGATCCGGGATATAATGAAGCCCGCGTGATCTGGAATGCCATGATTGACCGTAAACCTGCGCTCATAGCAAGATGCATGGGAACAGCAGATGTAGCGAACTGTGTACGGTTTGCCCGTCAACACAACCTGCTTGTAAGCGTTCGTGGTGGGGGACATAATATTGCCGGCATGTCGCTCGCCAACGGAGCGTTTCTCATTGACCTTTCGCCCATGAAATGGACCTGGGTCAATCCGCAGGCTC
>CAYSIU010000005.1:0-7908 GCA_964431095.1 uncultured Chitinophaga sp.
ACAAAAGTTATGTATTGAGAAACCGTACTTACCGTTTTTCAAAAGGGGAAGTTTTGAACCCGTTTTGTTATGGATTGAGTTTTACAAATTTCATTTATGTTAACCTGGTCATTCCCGCCACTATGAAGGCCGGAAAAAATATCCTGGTCGATGTAAAAGTTGCCAATACGGGGAAGCTGGATGGCGAGGAAGTGGTGGAGTTGTATGTTTCACTACAGAACCTGGCCATTCGAACACCGGTCAGGTCCTTAAAAAGTTTCCGGAGGATCTCGTTGAAAGCAGGTGAGTCAAAGAAAATCCGGTTTCTGCTGACCCCAACTGAGTTGTCTGTGGTGGATGAAAAAGGGAATTTGTATCAGCCGCAGGGCCGTGTAATGATCAGTGTCGGGGGAGGACAGCCGGGTGTGAAAATAAAGACCACATCAAACACGGTGCAAAAAGGGATGCTCATCTTATAAAAAATGAACAAGACTATTATAGTTATTCTGTTTTCTTTTTTTGTGTGGCACTCAGCCGCACAGGTCAGGCTTCCGGCCCTGGTACGGGACAGCATGGTATTGCAAAGGGATACTAAAATAAAAATCTGGGGCTGGGCATCAAAAGGGGAAAAGATCAGCATCCGTTTCAATGGCAAGAATTACAGGACCACCACCGGGGCCGATGGAAAATGGATGCTCCAATTACCGCCCATGAAAGCGGGAGGGCCTTACACGATGGATATCAGCGGCAGTAGCAAGATCTCCCTGAAAGATATATTAATCGGGGATGTTTGGGTTTGTTCCGGCCAGTCCAATATGGTGCATCAAATAAAATTGCACAGCGTCAGGTATGCTGATGAAATTGATAAAGCAAATTACCCTGAAATACGCCATTTCTGGATCCCCACACTTACCGATCTGCAGGGACCCCATGATGATCTACCGGCGTGTTATTGGAAATCCGCTAATCCGCAGGATGTTCTCGAATTCTCAGCCGTTGCTTACTTCTTTGCAAAAAAGATTTACGATAAATACCATGTGCCGATCGGCTTGATCAATGCGAGTGTAGGAGGCACGCCCATCGAAGCATGGACAAGTGAGGAAGGATTAAAAGAATTTCCGGACATAATAAAAACAATTCAAAGAAACAAGGACACGGCTTATATCAATGGCATAACAAGAAGAGTAATGGCGAATGCCGGTAACAACAGGGTAAGACAGGAAGACAAAGGACTGACCGGCCCCCAAACATGGTATGATCCCACCTATATCCCAAAGGGATGGCAGAGGATTAACGTTCCCGGTTATTGGGAAGACCAGGGTATAAAAGATCTCGATGGAGTGGTTTGGTACAGGAAGGAGATCGATGTGCCGGCCCTGATGACCGGTAAACCCGGAAGGGTTTTCCTGGGAAGGATTGTGGATGCAGATGTTTTATATATAAATGGAAAGCAGGTGGGTACTACCACTTATATGTATCCGCAGCGGAGATATAATGTGCCGGCGGACCTGTTGAAGCCCGGTAAAAACATTTTGGTTGTAAAAGTCACGAACAACGCGGGGAAAGGAGGATTTGTCCCGGATAAACCTTATTGTTTGTTTGCCGGAAATGATACCATTGATCTCAAAGGCGATTGGCAATATAAAGTCGGCCAGGTATTTAGTCCGCAACAGCGATTCGGAGGAGGCGGCGGAATCAGTATTCAGAACCAACCCACCGCCTTATATAATGCTATGATTGCCCCGGTTATTCCTTATTCCATTAAAGGATTTCTCTGGTACCAGGGTGAATCGAATACGGGAAGGGCAGAAGAATACACCCGGCTACAGCCCGCGATGATTGCCGACTGGCGCCAAAAATGGAATCAGGGTGATCTTCCCTTTTTATACGTGCAATTGCCCAATTTTATGGACCGTACTTATCAGCCCTCGGAAAGTCAATGGGCTGAATTCAGGTTTGCGCAGTTAAGGTGTCTCTCTGTTCCCAATTCAGGTATGGCGATTGCCATTGATCTTGGTGAATGGAATGATCTTCATCCTGACCGGAAAAAAGACGTGGGAGACCGGCTGGCACTGGCTGCTTTGCATCTTGCTTATGGAGAGAACATTGTTTATTCCGGCCCCCTTTATCAATCATCGGAGATCGGGGGGAACAGGATTACGATCTCTTTCAGCAATACAGGAAATGGGTTAATAAGCATGGATGGCGAAGAGCTCAGCCAATTTGCCATTGCAGGGGCGGATAAAAAATATGTGTGGGCGAAAGCAAAAATAGAAGGAGATAAGGTGCTGGTATGGAACGATGCGATAGTAGAACCGAAATATGTTCGCTATGCCTGGGCGGACAACCCGGAAGGAGCCAATTTGTATAATAAGGAAGGATTACCGGCATCCCCTTTCAGAACCGACGCCCCATTCCCATAAGGTGAATTGAATGTGAACATTTTATCTATTCGTTAATAAATTATAAGGATGAAAAGAAATACAGTCGCCGCTTTCTTAGCGGTCATTTTTTGGGGTAATTCTATCAGCGCACAGAATAAAATAGTATTAGATCCCGCGAATGCAAAGATTGTGATCAATAAAAATATCTATGGTCACTTTGCCGAAATGCTGGGTCATTGTATTTATGGAGGGATTTACGTGGGCGATAGCAATAAAAATATCCCCACTAAGGATGGAATAAGACTGGACATTGTTGAGGCATTGAAGAAATTAAAGATACCTGCGTTGCGCTGGCCCGGCGGATGTTTTGCAGATAATTATCATTGGAAAGACGGGGTGGGCCCCCGATCACAGCGGAGTCATAAGAAAAATTTTTATTGGGGGGGCGGAGGGAGGGAAAAAAGTTTTGGAACCAAGTATTTTTTGGGGACTTGGGAAATGGTGGGGGCGGAACCTTGTCTCGCGGGGAATGTGGGTAGCGGTACGGTGCAGGAGGCAGCCGACTGGGTAAAATATGCGAACCATAAAAACGGTACCGGCTATTTAACGGACCTGAGAGAACAATCGGGGAGAAAAACTCCGTGGAATGTAAAATACTGGGCCATCGGGAATGAATCCTGGGATTGTGGCGGGCACATGACGCCCGAGTATTATGCCAATCTCTTTAGGCAATACGTCACCTTCATGACGAGTTATGGTAATACGGAAAGACTGTTCCGGGTGGCAGTAGGCCCGGGAGGAGGTGATTATAACTGGACAGAGGGTATGATGAAAAATATTCCGTTGCGATTGATCGACGGGCTCTCTCTTCATCATTACTCGGTCATCAATTGGAGCAAAAAAGGATCAGCCACCAATTTTTCTGAGCAGGAATATTTCCGTTCGATGGAGGAAGCGTTCCGAATGGATGAATTTATTACCAAACATTCGGAAGTGATGGATAAATACGATCCGCAGAAAAAAGTTGCATTGGTGGTGGATGAATGGGGCGGCTGGTATGATGTGGAACCGGGAAGCAACGGCGCTTTCTTATTCCAGCAAAATACCATGCGGGATGCCATGATAGCAGGTATCACACTTAATATATTCAACAATCATTGCGATCGTGTGAGAATGGCTTGCCTGGCCCAATGCATCAACGTGTTGCAGGCCGTGATCCTTACGGATAAAGAAAAAATGATCCTGACGCCCACGTATCATGTCATGGAGATGTACAATGTACACCAGGACGCAACGATGATCCCCCTCACCATCAACAGCAATGACTATACCCTGGGAGAGAAGAAGCTGAAAGCTGTTTCTGCCTCTGCTTCAAAAGATAAAAGCGGGCAGATCCATATTTCTTTGGTGAATATCGATGCAAATAATGAACAGGAAGTCAGTATTGATTTGGGAAGTATAACTGCCAAAACAATTGAAGGTCGCATCCTTCGGTCTGAAAAATTGCAGGATCATAATTCATTTGATAATCCCGATAAAATAAAACCTGCAGTATTTACCGGGGCGTCTTTGAATGGATCTGAGTTAAAAATGAAGCTTCCGCCGTTTTCAGTCGTTGTTGTAACACTAAAATGAAAAATATGCTCAAGGTGCTTTTATCCATTATAGTTATTACCGGTCTGTCATCATCCACAGAAGCACAGCTCAATCAACCCTGGCAGGGAAAAAAATGTGCCGTGGTGCTGACCTATGATGATGCAATCGATCAGCAACTGGATAATGCGGTTCCCGTTCTCGATTCCTTAAAACTGAAAGCCACCTTTTATCTCACGGCTTTTTCGGGTTCTATGCAACGTCGTTTGAATGACTGGAGAAAATTATCGCAAAAAGGTTACGAGCTGGGTAATCATACTTTATTCCACCCCTGTGTTGGCAAAAAGCCGGGAAGCGAATGGGTAAAACCAGATTATGACCTGAATAATTACTCGGTGCAAAGAATGGTGGATGAAATAAAAATGGCCACAATGTTTCTCCACGATGTGGAAGGTAAAACAAAAATAACTTTTGTATTTAACTGTGGAGATATGAAAATTCACGATTCATCGTTCATTGATCTCCTGAAAGATGATTTTGTTGCGGCAAGAGCTGTCCGATCCCAAATGCACACGATCGACCAGGTGGACCTGTACAACATGGATTGTTATATGGTGAACAACAATACGGCAGATCAAATGATCGAATGGGTGAAGAAAGCAGAAGAGACTCATTCGCTGCTGGTCATTCTTTTCCACGGGGTCGGAGGCGGCAACTCGCTCAACGTTTCAGTCCCTGAACACAGCAAATTCCTGCATTACCTGAAAAAAAATCAAAAAGATATCTGGATAGCTCCAGCCATTGAAGTAGCTGAATACATTAAAACATATCAATCACAGAAAAATGGATCCAAATGAAAAGATCAATCATTTTTTGTTTAAGTTTATTACTTATCGGGACTGTCTATGCACAATTCAACCAGGGGATGGATAGTGTGAGAAGAAGACAGATCCAGGATAGCATGCGAAATCTGACACAAAAAGATTATAACAACATGCTGGCGCAACTGAACATTACTTCAACAAGACCCGGTCCGTCCGGTAACCCTTCGGCGCCCAATGCAGCCAATATTGATGAATCCAAAGCCTCACCTTACACGTCGCTTCCTGACCCGATGGTATTAAAGAACGGAAAAAAAGTCAGTTCTGAAAAAATATGGTGGAGTGAACGTCGTTCGGAGATCGTTGAAGAATTTGATCGTGAAATTTATGGCAGGGTTCCCCTGAATACGCCGAAAGTGAACTGGGAGCTCGTAAGTACAGGGGATACCGCATTCGGGAATATAAAAGCGATCACGAAAAAATTATTGGGGCATGTCGATAATTCATCCTGCCCGTCCATCAAAGTGGATATACAATTATCCTTAACAACTCCAAAGGATATCAAAAAGCCGGTACCGGTGATCATAGAATTCGGATTTATTTTTCCTCCGGGCTTCCGGCTTCCTCAATCTTCAACTCAGCCTCAGGGCCCTTCCTGGCAGGAGCAGGTGCTTGGGCAGGGCTGGGGTTTTGCCATACTGGTTCCCACCAGTTACCAGGCAGACAATGGTGCAGGATTAACGCAGGGAATCATTGGATTGTGCAACAAAGCCCAGTCGCGCAAGCCGGATGATTGGGGAACATTGAGGGCATGGGCCTGGGGTGCCAGCCGGGCAATTGATTATTTTGAAACAGATAAAGATGTTAATGCAAAAGCCATAGGGATCGAAGGCCTTTCCCGCTATGGGAAAGCTACTATTGTAACCATGGCTTATGAACCACGCCTGGCAGTAGCATTTGTGGGTTCATCCGGTGCGGGTGGTACAAAAATCCTGCGGCGCGTGTTTGGCGAGCAGGTGGAAAATCTTGCATCATCTGGAGAGTATCATTGGTTCGCGGGAAATTTCATTAAGTATGCCGGTCCGTTAACGCCTAATGATCTTCCTGTGGATGCTCATGAGCTCGTGGCACTCTGTGCCCCACGGCCGGTGTTCATCAGCTCCGGTTCTCCCAATGTAGAAGGCAGATGGGTGGATGCAAAGGGTATGTTTTTGGGAGCTGTTTATGCAGGCCCGGTTTACCGGCTGCTGGGTAAAAAGGACCTGGGCACCACAGAAATGCCACCCGAACAAACCGCTTTAATTGATGGAGAGATCGCATTCCGTCAACATAATGGGGGACATACGACAGGACCGAACTGGCCGACCTTTATTCAATGGGCGAGCCGCTATTTAAAATAAAAACTAATGGGGGTTTTCCGGAAAATGAAATATCCCGTTATGAGAATGATATTTCTGACAATAGGGATATTTCCATGCATGTTGCAGTCAATCGCACAAGGCCCCGCTTCCTTACCTCACCTGGAAAAAAATGGAAATGATGTTCAGCTCATGGTGAACAATAAACCTTTTTTGATCCTGAGCGGCGAAGTAGGCAATTCGAGTGCTTCAAGCAACAACTACATGCGCTCTATATGGCCCAGGCTGAGGCAAATGAATTTGAATACGGTGATCGCACCGCTGTATTGGGAATTAACAGAACCGGTAGAAGGACAATTTGATTTTTCTCTTTTGGATAGTTTGATCAGGAATGCGCGGTTGAATAAAATGAAACTCGTATTGTTATGGTTTGGAAGCTGGAAAAACAGTATGTCCTGTTATGCGCCCACCTGGGTAAAAACAAATACTGCGAGATTTCCCCGGGCAAAAGATAAAAATGGGACCCCGCAGGAAATTTTGACTCCCTTCAATAAAAGCAATCTGGAAGCAGATCAAAAAGCATTTGTAAGGTTGATGCAATACATCAAAAGAGCAGATAGCCGGGAAAACACCATCATTGCAATCCAGGTTGAAAATGAAATCGGCATGTTACCCGATGCCCGGTCTTATGATGAAGCTGCCAATACAGCGTTTAGTCAATCGGTGCCGCTGCAATTACTGAATTACCTGCAGAAAAATGAAAACAATCTGGTTCCTGAGATCAGATCGCTCTGGCAGAATAACAGTCATCAGGGGTCGGCCACCTGGGAAGGAGTTTTTGGAAAAAGTCTCTTTACGGATGAAATCTTCATGGCATGGCATTATGCCAGGTATGTAAATGAAATTGCTGAAGCCGGTAAATCTGTTTATCATTTACCCATGTATGTGAATGCGGCGTTGAATCGTCCGAACTGGAAACCCGGTCAGTACCCGAGCGGCGGTCCCCTTCCGCATTTGATGGATGTCTGGAAAGCCGGAGCAGCAGCAATTGATATGCTGGTCCCTGATATTTATTTCAGCGATTTCCGTCATTGGTGCGATCTGTACAGCCGGGAGGGGGATCCCCTGTTCATTCCTGAGATCCGTTTTGAAAAAGGCGTGGATGCCAAAGCTTTTTTTGCGTTTGGAAATTATAATTGCCTTTCCTTTTCTCCCTTTTCAATTGAATCATCTGAGCATCCGGAAAAAGAACCCATCGGAAAGGCATACCATATTTTAAGTCAGGTAAGTCATTTGATTACAAAATACCGGGGTGCCGGGAATGTAAGAGGGTTCTTATTGGAGAAAGATTCTTCCGTTGAAATGGTACTTGGGAATTACCGGTTGAACATCCGGCATGAATACAAACTGGGATGGTCGCCGGGAGCAAAAGAGGAAACCTGGCCATTGGCCGGCGGACTGGTTATTGCTGTTGCGCCGGATGAGTTCTATGTGGCGGGAACCGGGCTGGTCATCACATTTACAGCTCTAATGGAAGGCAGGAGGGCAGGCATTCTGAGCGTTGATGAGGGAGTATTTGAACAGGAGAAATGGATCCCGGGAAGACGGATGAATGGCGACCAGGATCATCAGGGGAGGCATGTACGCATACCCTATAATGAATACAGCATTCAGCATGTAAAACTATATGCATATTAATTCTTTGCATGGATAAATGCCAGGGATAATTATGAAAACTTATGTGTCCTAAGTGATAACCGGTAAAAAAGAAAA
>CAYSIU010000005.1:7918-14810 GCA_964431095.1 uncultured Chitinophaga sp.
GTGATAAATGTTGACCAGGATAAACAGGGGAGGCATTGAGCAATACCGTAAAATGAATAAAGTATTCAGCATGTAAAACTATATAAGTATTAGTCCTTAACATGAGTAAATGCCTGGGATAATTATGAGAAACTTATATGTCCTATGTGATTAACCGGTAAAAAAGAAAAGAAAATGAAACGACTTGTTTTCCTTTTGGTAATTGCACTGATCGTAAAGATCAATATGGATTGCAGTCCCGCCCATCAAATAAATACTGTCTCCTCATTGGTGGACAGCAGGGGATTGAAAGATTATTTTAAAGATTTCTTTACCATGGGAGTCTCCGTCATGCCGCAGGAATTAAAAACAGATGAAGGGGATATGATCCTGCATCAATTTGGCAGCCTGACTCCTGAAAACTCCATGAAAATGGCGCCGATCCATCCCCGTGAAAATTTTTATAACTGGAAAGACGCCGATTCGGTCGTGGCATTCGCCCGGCGCAACCACCTGAAAATACGGGGGCATTGTCTTTGCTGGCATAACCAGGTCCCCCGCTGGTTCTTTATTGATTCCGCAACGGGCAAACAGGTCAGCAAAGAAGTATTACTGCAACGGTTAAAAGAACATATCACAGCTGTTGTAACCCGTTACAAGGATGCCGTTTATGCCTGGGATGTGGTAAATGAAGCGATCGATGATAATCCTGCCGTTTTTTTCCGCAATTCGCTGTGGTACCAGATCTGCGGTGAAGAATATATTCCCAAAGCCTTTCAATTTGCCCACGAAGCCGATCCGGATGCCTTATTATTTTATAATGATTACAATGAGATCAGTCCCACCAAGCGGGAAAAGATCTACCAATTGGTCAAAAATTTAAAAGATGCGGGTGTTCCTATTCATGGACTCGGACTCCAGGGCCATTGGGCCATCAATGAGCCCTCGCGCGGTCAACTGGATAGTACGCTCAGCCGATTTGCCGCCCTGGGGGTAAGATTGCAGATCACGGAAATGGATATCTCCGTTTATCCCAAAGAACACAACGCCCGGGAAAGAAAACCCGGGGATGCCGATACCAGTTTTAGTGTTGAAAAAGAGCAAAGACAAATCGAGCAATATAAAATGTGCTTTGAGCTTTTCCGGAAATACCGTCAATCTATTTCCGCCATCACTTTCTGGAACATTTCCGACCGTCGGAGTTGGCTGGATAATTTCCCGGTACGAGGAAGGAAAGATTACCCGCTGTTGTTTGATAGAAACCTAAAGCCGAAAAAGGCTTTTTGGGAAGTGGTGAGATGGTGAAAGCCTAACAGCCGGGGCAGCCTGAGGTTTTACTTGCCCAGAACTTCCAGCATTGTTATCGGGTGAATTTCGGCCCAGCCATTGTGGCTATCAATCACATAGCTCCCGGTTACTTTTACCCGGTCACCTACCTTGGGGAGCCGGATATGATTCACATATCCGTTGCAGGTATTCCCCACTTTTTTTCGGTCGGCTTTATTTACACAAACGGCCTCGATCACCAGGTCTTAATCCTTTTTTTTTTTGTTTTTTTTGGTTAGCATTTTTTCCTGTCCTTTGTCGGGTTTCAGGAAAATGGGTTGGTCAACATCTTCGGCTGCGTTGCTTTCTTCAATGATGCCCGTTACGGTTTTGCATTTTTCAAGCACATCGAGCCGCTCCGGGTTGTACACATATCTCCAAAAGGAGGTATCGCAGCCGGGCGTATTTTTTTTGTCTTTTGAGGCCTGGGCCGGGACAGTGGAATTTACTTTATCAACCTTATCTTTTTTAGGCTGCTTTTTATCCTGGGCAGCCGAGGATGATGCTATAATAAAGAGGCAAACAATTGCTGCAATAATATTCCGTTTCATTGTTCAGATTTTTGCGAATGGGGTAACAAAAATAATGACCGGTGCAATTTACAAGCAAGGAAACGATTTTCATAATGCTAATAAAACTTTAAAATTGGATCTCCTGTTGTGGCAGTGTCTCCCTGTTCTGTATTTCCCGGGGGAGAGATACAGAAAGGGGATGTTGAAAGAAGCTGAATGTGACGGGCTGTTCAACAAGCTTAGAAAGTAAAGTTTACCTGCCTCTAACCTTCATGTATTCATCCTTCAGTTTATCATAGGTCATCCTCAGTTCGCTGATCTCCTTTGCAAAATTGTGAAGGTTTTCTGTTCCTTCAAAAGCGGCTTGTGCATGTTGAGACAAACCAGCCAGTTGCATTTTCCAGGCTGGCCAGGAGGAAAGCCGCGCTAATGTATCGTGGTAAAGCAGGTTCAGTTTATCGACCATATAATGTTCAGTACGGTTTTCCAGCATTTTGGAAGCATTGTTCCGATCAACAACAAAAATGGCAAAGGGGGCAATCATATCGCCGCTGATCTCATCATTGATTGTATGTCTTGGCCCAAACCAGGCCCGGCCCTTCAGCCACTGATCATAACCGATGAGGTCAGTGGTTGGATCCACCGGGATCCATTCACCAGTAATATCATCATAGACCTCTACCCAACGGTGGTCGTTGTGCTGGTATCCGAACACCGACATCTTATTACCGAAATCTTTGATCTTTTTTTCCGCGGTCTCATTTCTTTCATTGCTGGGTATATGAAGGTTGATCTCTGCAATGGGCCGGTATTGGATTCCCAGTTCATTGATCAAAGTCATATATACCCTTGCCAGCTCGAAACAATTACCCCCTTTTCTCAGTAGTATCTCTTTGACCGTTCTTTGTTTGTAATCCGTAGCGGTCCATGCAAAAGAATTGCTTAACCAGTCCAAAAGTGTCCTGGCTTTTTCAAAATTGGAAGAACTTCTGGCAACAATAGTTTCGGCAAAGACCTTCAAATTAAGTGCGGCGGTATCCGATATGTGGGTGCTGTCCGCGATGGGCTGTGCCCCCGGCACTGATGGGAAACTAAAGCAGAGCCAGCACAGAAAAAAATTCAATAATGATTTATACCTGGTGACTGCATGCATATAAAGCCTGTAAAGAGTTATCTAAAGTCGGGACAGATCTTTTTGTTACCAACAAAATTAATTTGAATAATCACAGTTGGCGTGCCGCCCATATAAAAATGGCACTGCCGGAATGCTGTAAATTTTGATTCTGGATTTAGATAGATTATGTGTTACAAAAGAATGAATACCAGTAATTTTTAATAGCATGATACGCTCTGGCAAAATAGAAAATAACTCTGGCCTGCATGATATCTATACATTAGGCATCCGGACATTAAAGCCGAGAAAAATACCTGAAAAAGAGTATTGACAAACTTTATAATATAGCAGAACTTACGGTAATATTCCCTGGAGAATGACATTCTCGTCCCCTTGATCAGCCTGAGCCTTCATGAAAATCAGTCGCAGAAACTGAATCTCTTATTGTTGACTAAACTACTTCATTATGTGTACCAGCCATTTCAGGAGGAACCCGATCCATTGTATCGTTCCCCCGTTCATGGTGGAACGGATTGTAGCCGCAAGCGATACCAGGAAGAAACTCTTTGCCGGATCGATCCACACCCGATTCAATGATGAATTGTTCAGGAAAAAACGATCCCTGCTTACGGAGATGAACACAAAACAAATGAATGAAGTGATGACAATCGCCGGTAAAATGCTTCAAACCGCCGTTCCGGGGAAAAAAACGAAAACGCTGCCAGTCCCCCAACCGTTGAGAAAAATATACGATGCCGGCAACAGCGATGACGAGCGGTCCCTGCCGGGAAAACTGGCTCGCAAAGAGGGACAGTCACCCGTTAAGGATAAGGATGTAAATAATATTTATGACAACTGTGGTTATACCTGGCAATTCTATTATTCGACCTTCAACCGGAATTCCATTGACAAAAAAGGCTTGCCCATGGTCAATTCGGTCCACTTTGGAAATGATTTCGGAAATGCATTCTGGGAGGGCACCCAGATGGTGTACGGTGACGGGGATGATGTATTCAGATCATTCACGGAAGACATTGATATTACAGGTCATGAGCTCACGCATGGGGTGGTGCAATATGAGGCCAATCTCGTATACGAATCCCAGAGCGGGGCTATCAATGAATCAATGGCTGATGTTTTTGGAATGATGATCAGGCAGTGTGCATTAAAAGAAACGGCTAAAAGCTCCGATTGGCTGATCGGTAAAAAATGCATGAAGGGTAAAGGTTATGCCCTGCGTTCCATGAAAGAACCCGGGTCGGCCTACCGGAATCATCCCATACTGGGCAATGATCCCCAGCCCGGGCATATGGACCAATATCAGGATCTGCCGAATACAAGAAATGGAGACTACGGTGGGGTGCATATTAATTCAGGGATAACCAATCATGTTTTTTACCTGGTGGCGTATAACCTGGGCGGCAACTCCTGGGATAAAGCTGGCAAGATCTGGTATGAGACGCTTTGTGATGCTTCCATGATGAACTCCACATCACAGTTCAAAGATCTGAGAGACGGTACCATTGCAAAGGCAGGTTCGCTTTTTGGGGCCGGCAGCACCGAAGAGAAGACGGTGAGCAAAGCCTGGCAGGACGTCGGTTTATAATGTAGTTTTACAGTATGAAACTCGTCCTTTCCGTGTCGGGAGGCGTTACAGGACTTCCCAAAGAGAGCATAGTGGAGCTCAATAGTCTTGATGTAAAGACAAGGGATCTTTTACTGGAGTATTTTAATAAAACTCCTGTCCCCAATGCAAACATGAATTTCATGGAAAGATGGATTTTGGACGATAACAGGGAAGTATCTGTGCAAAGACAGCGTTTGCCATCCCAGCTTCAGTTGCTTTATGACAAAATGAAAAAAGAGCTGAAGTATATAAAGAATAATTAGGGAATGGTAGGTAACGCTCTTCGTAAACCCTGGTGCCATTATCATAGTCTTTCCATCCGGAAATTGCCCCATTACACTGAACCCTTTGACAGGTTTGATGCGGGCGCCCTGTGTAATCACAATCGCTTATTAATTATTTCTTGCATTCAATGAAATGCTGGCTGCTTTTATTGCTCATGGTTGCGGTAGACAGCAACGCCCAGCCGCCTGACACAAGCCGTATACACAGACTCAGGCAGGGTGAGTTGGATAGAAGACGCTTTCGTTTCCCGCAGCAAAACCAGGCCCCGAAAGCCAATGCCGGGCCCGATCAAATCATTACACTGCCTGCAAATAGTGTGACCCTTTCCGGTAGTGGAACAGACCCCGACGGAAGGATTATACAATTCATGTGGATACAGGTCTCCGGACCCTCAGACGCTAATATTGTTTCACCGAGACAGCCCCAAACGGTGGTAGATAACCTGGTGCAAGGAGTTTATCAGTTTGGCTTAAGGGTCATGGATAACCATGAAGCGATTGGCTGGGACACAGTAATGGTGACCGTAAATGCCACACCCCCGCCTAAGCCCAATCAACCCCCAGTAGCCGATGCCGGACCCGATCAATCCATCACATTGCCTGTAAATACTGTCACCCTGAACGGTAGTGGAACAGACCCGGACGGAAGGATCATCGCTTACAACTGGAAATGGGTCTCCGGTCCCACGCATCCCTATATCAGATCGCCCTTAAAACCGCAAACGGTGGTTGATAGCCTGGTGCAGGGGGTTTATGAATTTGAATTAACGGTGATGGATAACCTGGAAGCAACCGGCAGCGACACTGTAATAGTGACCGTGAATCCCTCCCAGCTTGTGACACCACAAAAATCGAAGACCTGGATAATTATCATCGGTCTTATTGGCCTTGTTGCAGTTACCAGCACCATCTACGTGATATGGTGGAGAAGACAAACGAAAAAGATCATTGTATTTTTTATGCACCCCGATGAGAAAGAACTCGTGCAGGCAATCATGCCCGGCAGTGATAAAACCGAAGGTTTTGCAGTAGGTCATTGCCCCCGATCAAAGATCAGGTTGATGAAGAAAAAAGGTCTTGCCATCCTATTGCTGAACACGGCAGCTCTTACCATTAACACACCTGGGAATACCCGGAGATTAAATTACTCATTCAGGAAAGGTGTCCCCAGGCTGAAATCGGATACACGATCACCGAATGCCGCCGGTAATTTTAAGAATCTTGTTACGGCGCCAACGGTTGATGGGGGAACTGGTTTCCCTGCCTATTATATCATTACGTTGGATACGCCCTTGCTCCCGGTGTTCCGGGAACAATTGGAAGCAACCGGTACCAGCATCATCCAATATATTCCTTCGAATAGCTATGTTATTCTTGTAACGGCAGGCGGTCAACTGGAGAAACTGCAGGATAAAAAGGAATTTGGTTTCATCAGGGTGATCAGTCCATACACGGCTGCCGATACGGGTTTTATAGTGAGGGAAGAGCATTATGAAAAGAGACGGCAACCCGCACCCGACGCAAAACTTATGATGGATCTCATTTTGCACCGGGAAGAAGATACCCGGCAGGTGCAGGATTTCCTGGGTCAAAACAGGATTGATGTGGTAGGGTCATATAAAAACACGATTCGTATCCGACTTTCTGCAGCTGCAAAGCTGGAATATAAATTAGCTTCCAATCATTTCATACAGGCGATCTATGAATATATGCCTCCGGTTTTATACAATGATATTGCACGTCAATTGATAGGGATCGATGGAGGCACACCGGTTGTGAATTATATAATGGAAAATGGCGATGGAGAGATCGTGGCAGTGGCCGATACCGGGATCGATCGCGACCATCCTGACCTGAAAGCTCATATTATCGAAACCGTAGCCTGGGGAAGGAAAGACACGAATGATACTACTGACCCCCATGGACATGGTACACATGTTACAGGCTCAATCGTGGGTGACGGTGTGGCGTACGGTGGGCAGGTAAAAGGAATGGCCCCCGGGTCATCGATCTATTTTCAATCTGTAATGGACGAAACCGGGCCCCTTTT
>CAYSIU010000005.1:14820-16953 GCA_964431095.1 uncultured Chitinophaga sp.
CTCCCGGAAAGGAGAAAAAATCACTACAATAAGTTGGGGTTCCGCAACATCGTTACGTTATACGTTTGATTCATCGGTCGTGGATCAATTCGTTTATGAAAACCCGCAAATGCTGATCGTGATATCGGCCGGCAACGAGGCCATAAGCGAAACGCATATAAAAAATGAAAAAGGGTATGTCGGGTTCCGCTCCATCGGTTCTCCTGCCAGTACTAAGAACGGTTTGACGGTGGGCGCCAGCCGGAACAAGCGAACGAGCGGAGGATTTGCCGCTTCTACTTATGGTAAAATATGGCCGGAAAAATTCCCGGACAATCCTACCAGCAATGAGATGGTTTCGGGTGATACCGAGTCGCTGGCCGCGTACAGCAGCAGGGGGCCCTGCGATGATAACCGGATGAAACCTGATATCGTGGCACCGGGGACCGATATTTTATCGACAAAATCAAATCTTGCTCCTCTCAGCAATTTTCATGGCGGATATCAAAACAATGCTTATGCATTTTTGGGAGGTACCAGCATGGCTGCCCCGATAGTTTCCGGCGCAGCAGCGATCGTGAGAGAGTATTACAGGAAGAAAAGAAACTATTCAACACCCAGTGCGGCGCTGATCAAAGCAACCCTTATTAACGGAACCCACAAACTGACGGGTTCAAGCTCAGTTCATGGAAGCAATATTATACCCAACCCTAACCAGGGATTCGGGATGCTCGATCTGTTATCTACTATTCCCAATGAACAGTACAATTTCAAACTGGAGTTCCGTGATTCGCTACAGGATCCTTCCATTGCATTCAGCATCACCGGCCAGGAATATGCATTGCAGTTGCGCACTAAACAAAAAACATGGATCCGGGTCTGCCTGGCTTATACGGATTACCCAGCCCGGTCCATTCAGAACGATCTTGACCTCGTCGTAGACTATGAACCTACCCGCCAGAAATGGTCGGGGAATTTAGGTATCAACGCAAAGGATCCCTTTCCTTATGAAGAAGACCGCACAAACAACATGGAGATTGTCAGGATAGATCAGGCTGAACCTGGGTTATACACTATTAAAGTTTTTGCTTATAATTTGCCCAGGAAAGAGAGCCAGGGCTTTGCGCTTGTTGTTACAACGGGCGATCTTTCAAGTGAAATTATATAAACATAATATATGATCCGGCTTCATGCCATCCAGGCAAGGTTCGGAGATTGTTTTCTCCTGGAATACGGGGAAACAAGTCCCGCCTATATCCTGATCGATGGCGGTCCCACCCGCAATTACGACGAGCACCTGAAGCCGGCGTTGGATTAGTTGATGAAAAATAATCAAAGACTCGAAGCCGTCATCATGAGGCACTTGGATAATGATCATATCATGGGTGTTCTTGACCTGCTGGTTGATCTCAAATACCAACACGATACAGGCACCCGGCCCTTCCTGGACGTGGGGCAACTTTGGTTCAACTCCTTTAAAAGCACGATCGATTCCAACGATTTTGAAAACCGGGTCCGGGCCATTAACACGATCGCGGGTGTTAATGGTATCAGGATGCAGGAAATGAGCATGGCAGTTAACAGTATTAAAGAAGGGTACCAATTGCTGACGGTGGCAAGAGCACTCAACATCCCTATCAATACCAATACGCAACAAGGATTTTACCTCGCGAACAGAAACAGGCAAACAATCAAAATAGCAAACCTCGAGATCGCAGTCATTGGTCCTACTATAAAAAATCTCGAAATGCTACGAAAGGAATGGGAGAGCTGGATCGCCCTCAACGAACAAAAGATCAGGGAGGGTAAATACACAAAAGATTTTGCAGCAATGGCCGATAAAAGCATTCCCAACCTGAGCAGCATGGTATTATTAGTCAACGCCGATGGAAAATCGCTGTTGTTTACGGGAGATTGCCGCGGCGACCACCTGCAGCAGGGATTGACCGAAACAGGTTTGTCCGTCGACGGCCGGTTTCATGTGGATATTTTCAAAGTACCCCATCATGGCAGCAGGCGGAATACCAGCAAACGTTTTTTTGAGGAGGTTACGGCAGATACGGATGTTATTTCTTCCGACGGCACCTATGTTAACCCGGAATAAGAAACCCTTGACGTGACCGTGTAGAGGGCCCAGTAATCAGGATGGAACGG
>CAYSIU010000005.1:16963-19884 GCA_964431095.1 uncultured Chitinophaga sp.
GCCGACAGCACCTACGATAAACCGGATGAATAAACCCTGTACTGGATCGTTGAGAGCGCCCATGAAGCGGGCCGGAAGATCAAATTGTTCCTAACCAATAAAACTCCCTCCACTGCTGCGTTACAGCAGAAATATGAACCGGGCGGGTATGGGTATGAGATTCAATTTATGGGGAATGGAAAGAACTCGCTATTGATCACTTGACATTTATTATCCTCTTTTTAAAGATTCCCGGAGCAATAATCAGTTGTGAAAGCGACCCGTGGGGAAGAAATTCCACCCGTTTTTCCCTCTTTGTGTTGATTAGCAGGAATTAATGATCTTTGATAAAAGTGATTGATCGGGCAATTGGCCGGCAGTCTCCGGGTGTATTTGAGGCAGGAGTTCTGTACCAACGGGGAGGCTCGGGAAGGATGCTCAGCGAATAGAGGCGACAAATTCATGCTTGTAAATCAGCTGCGTTTTTGCAGAACGAATAAATCGAAAGGATGAAACTTTATTTTGTTGATTACGCCATCATCGCCCTCTATTTTTTATTTGTAATAGGGATCGGTTTTTTGCTTAAAAAAAGGGTCAAGACAGGAAATGATTTTTTGATGAGTAACCGGAGCATCCCGCTTTGGATCACTTCTTTGGCTTTTATATCCGCCAACCTCGGCGCGCAGGAAGTGCTGGGAATGGCAGCCAGTGGCGCTAAATATGGACTGTATACCGCTCACTTTTACTGGTTAGGCGCAGCCTTTGCCATGGTGTTCCTCGGTATTTACATGATGCCCTTTTATTATGGAAGCCGCGCCAGGAGCGTTCCCGAATACCTGAAGCTCCGTTTCGATGAAAAGACAAGGACCTTAAATGCCATGACATTTGCAGTCATGACGGTATTCTCCTCGGGGATTTCATTATATGCTTTGGCCATGCTCATGCAGACGATCCTGGGTTGGGATTTCAATGTATCCATTTGGCTGGCGGCAGGCATTGTATTGATCTATACTTATCTCGGCGGTTTAACCAGTGCTGTTTAAAATGAAGTGATGAAGTTCTTCCTGATCGTTCTGGGAATCGCGCCCTTGGTATTTATTGGTCTGGATAAAGCAGGCGGATTAAATGGCATCATTCATAATGTGGAAAGCGCCAAGCTCCATCTTTGGAAAGGGATGGCCAGCGCTTCCACCAACCCGATGGGGGTGGACGCCTTCAGTCTTATTTTCGGATTGGGATTTGTGTTGGCTTTCGGGTACTGGTGCACCGATTTCCTGGTGGTACAGCGAGCGATGATCTCGAGAAGTCAGAACGAAGCAAGAAGAACACCCATCATCGCCGCCATTCCGAAAATATGCATGCCCCTGATCGTCATCCTGCCCGGTATTATTATACTCGCTTTGCAGAAACAATTCGCCGGGTTTGACCTTCCTAAAAATTCAAGCGGCGCTATCGATTATAATATGACATTGCCATTGTTGCTTTCAAAATTATACCCGAGCGGCATCCTGGGCGTGGGTATCACCGCGCTGATCGCTTCTTTTATGTCGGGGATGGCCG
Source organism: uncultured Chitinophaga sp. (assembly GCA_964431095.1). Classification (GTDB taxonomy): domain Bacteria; phylum Bacteroidota; class Bacteroidia; order Chitinophagales; family Chitinophagaceae; genus JJ008. The sequence continues at coordinate 18,503 of CAYSIU010000005.1, forward strand.
GTAATGTCACAGCCTTCAATACCGTATGGACCTTTGATATTTACCAGGCACATATCAACAGGAATGCATCGGAAAAACATTACCTGAATGTAGGAAGGGCAACAACAGTGATCGGCATTCTTTTATCCGTGGGTACGGCTTATGTGGCGAAGAGCTTTAATAGTATTATGGACCTGTTGCAATTGGTCTTTTCATTCGTGAACGCCCCCTTATTTGCCACATTCTTCCTGGGCATGTTCTGGAAAAGAACCACCGCCAATGGTGCTTTCTGGGGGTTATTGAGTGGTACCACCGCTGCGGCCCTAACACATGGCCTTACCACGGCGGAAGGAAAGGGCGGATGGATCATGAACCTTCACCAGTTCTATTCGGGCACAAGCCAGGCATTCAATATCGCGGGCATTGCCTTTATCGTTTGCTTCCTGGTTACCACATTCATCAGCTCATTCACCAAAAGAAAGACCAATGAAGAATTGGTGGGTCTTGTATACAGCCTTACCCCCAGGCAAAAAGATCCGGAGAAACGCTGGTATAAGAATCCATTGTGGCTGGGTATCATGGTGCTGATCCTGACTTTCATCATCAATGTTATTCTTTTTTAATATCAACCTGTATGAATAAATTATTTGACCTCCGTTTTGTTATTGGAAGTTTTTTTTCCATTGTGGCTGTCATCCTGCTTATTGACGGGTTTATTTTTTCTGCAGGCAGGGGAGCAGGCATAAATAGATGGTGCGGTGCATTGTTCCTGGTTTTTGGTGTTTTCATGGTATTGCTGTCGTTACGGAAGTTGAGATCTGATAATGAACCCGGATGAGTTCAGGGCAAATGGAAAAAAGTGGCAATAATAAATGGAATGGAGACTTTTCAAAAAAGATATGAAGCTTTTATTTTCGATCTGAATGGAACGATGATAGATGATATGGCCTATCACATCCGGGCCTGGCATGGGATTTTGAACGGTCTGGGTGCCCGGATTAGTTGGGAGCGGATGAAAGAAGAATGCTATGGTAAGAATCATGAATTGCTGGAACGAATGTTCCCCGGACGGTTCAGCGAGGCGGAAAAAAATGAAATAAGTTTTAATAAGGAAAAGCAATACCAGCGGGAATTCAATCCCCATCTGAGACTGATCCCGGGCCTGGATGAATTCCTGAGAGAAAACCATAACAGCGGGATCAAAACCGCCATTGGTTCGGCAGCGATCCTTTTTAATATAGATTTTGTCCTGGATGGGTTAGGGATTAGGCCCTGTATTGATGCGATTGTCAGTGCCGATGATGTAAAATTCAGCAAGCCAGATCATGAAACCTTTTTGAAATTGTCCGGGGCCTTTCAGGTTGAACCGTAAAACTGCCTGGTATTTGAAAACTAACCCAAAA
>CAYSIU010000006.1:0-3030 GCA_964431095.1 uncultured Chitinophaga sp.
GGGTTTAACCGGTGGCATTAAACAAAGAGATGATATCAGCCTCGTATTCCCTGGAAACAGACAGCATCTTCACTTTTTTTTCGGGTTCCAGCGACAGGACAGGATCGGAAGGCAGATCATTTTTCAACTCGCTGAGCTGCGTGTAGTGAAAGGCGATCTCGCCATTCTCGGTTTGCTTGGCGCTGCTATCCCATTTCATCCAGTGGGTAAGATCATCAGGGGGATCCTCGGATAAGAGGCTTTTTGTGACCAGCCAGTATTCGTGCAGCTCGATGTCATTCTTTAACAACTGGTGGGCCACGATCACATCCTTGCCAAACAGGTTGCCGAAGTTCTTGACTTTATACCCCGTGAATTCACCGTAATGGGTGATCACTTTCAGGGTAAGATCCACGGCCGACATACAAGCTTTACACTGGCAAAAACGGCTCTTGTCATAGGCAACCAGGTGGCGGTGGAATTCGCAGAACATTTTTTCCACCTGTTTGTACAAGGCTTTCAGGTCGGGTGATTCCCCGAATTTGTAAAAAAGAATGGCATCCCCTTCGATCTCGGAGACTTCGAGCCCGATTTCGTTGGCATTGATCAGTATTTCCAGTAACTCCTGAACGATCAACCGGCTGTGTTCAATATCCGTTTGATTCACAAAACGGGTAAAGCCGCTTATATCGGGAATAAAAAGCAGGCCCCTGTTTTCCATTTTTTATTTAAAGTTACTACTAATTCAAAGTAAATGTAACAGGGACAGGCAGTGCAAAAGGGTTGGTAAAAATAGACCAGCGGGTAACTCCTTATACCAATTGATACAATCTTTATTGCAGTATATGCATGAATGGCAACTATTGCAAAGAGTCTGATTCGTTCTTACCGCATCTTCACAAGTTCTTGTTGCCTGCTGCCATCGGTGCTGATGATCTGCAGGATATAAGTACCGGGTTGGAGGGTATTGAGTTGCTCAAGAATGAATGTATTGATGCCGCGGACACAGTTTTCATTACGGGTTACAACGACTTTCCCCGAAATATCTGTTAAGCGAACCTGTACGGGCTGGTATTTGTCCGAAAACAATTGAATGTTCAGTTCATTGACAAATGGGTCGGGATAACTGTGTTGTAGCGTAAAACCGGTTTGTTTTTTATTCAGGGCGACAACGGGACTGTATTTATAATTGCCGTCACGGTCAATGAACTTCAGGCGATAATGATTACCTGTCCCAGGGAAAGAATCGATAAATTCATAAGACTGTACAGAAGACGAAAAACCTGCAGCGGCTAATTCTCCTATTTGCGTAAACGGTCCGTTATCAATACTTCTTTCAATAACAACCGACCGGCTGTTTATTTCATTGGCCGTGGTCCAGTTGAGGCGAACATAATCATTCACCCATGCAGCATTGAAGGAAAGCAGCGTAACCGGCAGTGTGCCCGATACGGATACCGTGTTAGTGGCCGAACCCACTTCGGTGGTTCCTACATAATCTCTGGCAGTGGTCAGCAGGTTAAAGGCAGTGACTGAGCCGGTATTCGCAGTGTACTTTATGATGATACTGCCGCCGGCAGGTACGTAATAAGAAGTGTTCAAGCCGGAAGTCACCCCCCCTTCAAATGTGATGGTACCAGTGGCCCCGGCAGAGGGAACCGTAGTGGAATTGGAAGCCGTTACCTGGCTTGCCGCATGAAATGCCTGGAAACTGAACCCGCTCGGGATCTCATCGGTCACTTTATCAATAGTAACTCCGTAAGCTGCGGGGTTCTGGATCGTGATCGTAAAAATGGCAGTAGAGTTGATCGCATACAACACTTTATCCGAAGTTTTGGTAATGATCAGCGGATTTGACGCAGCGGAAACAGTGACGGGCGTACCCTGCCCAAGATTCGTATTCAGTGCATACTTATAATTGCTGCTACCACTGGTGGCTCCCGCGCATGGCAAAAGATAAGTCGTAAAATTAGTAGCACTGATCTTGAAGGTCCACCGTATTGTTAAAGAGGAACCGGAAGAACCATTACCCGTGATAAAGTAGATGGAATCCGTCGTGCCAACCGGGATACCCGGAACGGTACTGGCGGTCACCTGGGTACCGAGCAATAGAATCTTGGTGGGATCGAACTGGGATGATACCGCCACCTGGAAATCACTTTCATCCCCATTTTGCACATTTCCTACCGCATAGGTCACATCATCATAGACCAGTCCCCCGATCAGGTCCTGGTTGGTAAATGTTTGCGTAGCGGTGCCTCCGGCATTAGCGCTTATGCTTGACCGGTTATGAATATTAAAGCTTGTTGTTTTTGAACTGGCGGTGTTATCACTCAGTTGTACGTTAAAAGTTGCCTGTGGCGTGGTATTGGCAGGATAGGATACATAGTAATAGCAAACTTTTGACTCCCCGGGTGCCAGGGTACCTACATTGATAATGCCACTGGCGGGAGAGATCAGGGAATAGTTTTGCCCGGTTACGGAAGTACTAATTGAAGTGATCGTGAACTTAAGGTTGGAATAGGTTGTGCCGCTGTTACTGTTATTCTTTACCTCGAAACCAACATAGGATTTCGTTATAGTAGCGGGGGAGTTCCCATCCACGACAAAATAAGGGGCCGAGATCCGGGTGATCGTAAAATGATTGGGATCAAGGGCGAAGGTGGTTAGGGAAAGACAAATAGCAAAAAGGGTAAATATCTTTTTCATTTGGATGGATATTGGACATGTAGACTTGTTTGCGCTCAGGGTAAATCGGACTAATCTTAACGACGAAAACTATTACTAAGTATAAAATCTTAGAAGAGCCTAATTCTTTTTTTATCCCGATTGGGTAGTTTCCCATCTTTTTCATCGTAAACTTTCGCAGGGGTGAAACCGGGGATTGATCCAGGTTAAGAAGCAAGGAAGAGGGAACGAGGGAAAATGTATCTTTAATTGCTTCAATTGATCCTCTAACTGTTATGAAAAAATTGTTCCTGGGAGGTTTTTTTGTCCTGGTCTGAGTTGCAGCCCGGGCCCAATTTGTGACCATGCTGCAAATAAAAGATA
>CAYSIU010000006.1:3040-19157 GCA_964431095.1 uncultured Chitinophaga sp.
GGGGGAAGGGGGGCAGGGAAAGGAAAATAGCAAAAAGGGTAAATATCTTTTTCATTTGGATGGATATTGGAAATGTGGACTTGTTTAGGCTTAGGCTAAATTGGACTAATCTTAACGACCAAAACTATCACTAAGTATAAAATCTTAGAAGAGCCTAATTCTTTTTTTATCCTGATCGGGTAGTTTCCCATCTTTTTCATCGTAAACTTTCGTGGGAGCGAAACCGGGTATTGATCCGGGTTAAGAATGCATGAAGACGGAAAATGTATCTTTAACGGCTTCAACTGATCCTATAACTGTTATGAAAAAATTATTCCTGGGAGGTTTTTCTGTCCTGGTCTGTTTTGCAGCCCGGGCCCAATTTGTGGCCACGCTGCAAATAAAAGATACGGATACGATCACCGGGCTTTGCAACCGAAAGGAAGTGTATGCACTTTTTCCCATGTTCCAGGGACAGACAGAGGCGGTTTGCCCTCTCCCAAAAGACGAGATACAAACGCGACTGAACAACGAGGTTGATTTCCTGAAAAAGAACAGTCAATACGACGATAAGGGCATGGTCACGATCATCATCAACTGTAAAGGTGAAGTGGCGCGATGTGAAATAGATAATAAAACAAAAAGCGAGGAACTGGACAAACAAATCGTGGCCGTATTCAATTCACTCGGTAACTGGAAAGCCGGCAAATTAAATGGCAAAGAAGTAGACAGCTCACGATCATGGAGCTTTGAAATAAAAAAGGGAAAGATCATTCTTCATTAAAGGCCGCTTGCTGGTTGAGTTTTGTAACCGTGAAGATGCAAGGGTGCGCTGTTTCACAAAGCTGATCTTGATTCCAGCCTCACAACCTCCAAAACCCAGGACCCGATTCCTGACATTTAACATTTACCTCACAACGTTTACCATTCGCAACAAAAACGGGCCATTGTTACAATTTCCACCCGGTATTCCCAGCGCAAAAACTAAATTGATTCATGATCAAAACCAGCCTGTTGCTGATCATTTCGATATTTATTTCCGGAATCGTCAAAAGCGATCCGGGGGATACTACGATCGCGAAAAAGAAATACTTCACCAAAAAGCTCGTAGGTACGATCACGCTGGATGGGATCCCTTCTGAAGAAGCCTGGAATGCTGTGGAGTGGGGTGGGGATTTTATTCAATTCCAACCCAATGAAGGGCAGGCACCCTCCCAGGCAACCAGTTTCAAGATCCTCTACGACGACCGGTACCTTTATATCGCTTATTTCTGCCACGATCTTGCCCCGGATTCTATTGTAAAAAGAATGAGCCGGAGAGATCAGTTCCCCGGAGACTGGGTAGAAATAAATATTGACAGTTATCACGATCTCCGTACGGCTTTTTCATTCACCCTGTCCGTGTCAGGTGTCCGGGGCGACGAATTCGTATCCAATAATGGTAATAACTGGGACCCGAGCTGGAACCCGATCTGGTATTCCAAAACCCATGTCAACGATAAAGGCTGGACCGCTGAAGTGAAAATTCCCCTGAGCCAGTTGCGGTATGGTAACGAGCCTGATAAGGTCTGGGGTTTCCAGGTCACCCGACGATTGTTCCGTAAAGAAGAACGCAGCACCTGGCAATATATCCCGCAAAATTCCGGGGTTTGGGTCAGCGGTTTTGGTGAATTGCACGGGTTAAAAGATATTCCCATGCACCGGCAGGTAGAGATCGCACCTTATATCACCATGCAGGCCGATAAATATAAAAAAGAACCGGGCAATCCTTTTGCAAAGGGATTGGATGGGAAAATATCCGCTGGCGTGGATGGCAAACTGGCCGTCACAAACGACCTCATTCTCGATTTTACCATTAATCCCGATTTCGGCCAGGTGGAAGCCGATCCTTCACAGGTGCGGATCGATGGATTTCAGAATTTCTTTGCCGAGCAGCGGCCTTTTTTCATCGAAAGCCGGAATATTTTCGATTACCAGCTCACGGGTTCGATTGTCGGGGGAGACTATGATGCCGATCTTTTATTTTACTCCCGGCGCATTGGCAGCTCGCCGCACGGGTATCCTTCATTAGACAGCGGCGAATATGTAAAATATCCATCGAATACGGCCATACTGGGCGCTACCAAATTCAGCGGCAAGACGAAAAGAGGATTGAGTATTGGAATCCTCGAAAGTATTACGCAAAGAGAATCTGCCACGATCGACAAGAGCGGGCAACGAAGAAAAGAAATGGTAGAGCCCCTCACCAATTTTTTTGTAACCCGCTTGCAAAAAGATTTCAAAGCGGGCAATACGATCATCGGTGGAATTCTCACCGGTGTAAAGAGGGAACATGGGCTGGACGATATCCTTCGCCGTAGCGCGTATTCAGGAGGTCTGGACTTTCTTCATTACTGGAAGAACCGGACCTGGTATATCAGGGGCAACGTGGTATTCAGTCATGTCCGGGGAACAAAAGAAGCAATCCTGAAAACGCAAACCGCATTTGAACATTTGTTCCAGCGACCCAATGCCACCGAAGTGCATGTGGACAGCACCCGGACGGATTTATCAGGCATGGGTGGTACGGTTCGTTTTGGTAAACAGGCTGGCCGCTCGGGAAAATTGGGACAGATCTTCCGTTTTGAAACCGGATTTACTTTTCGTTCTCCGGGGCTGGAATTAAATGATATTGGTTTTATGCAGGCTGCCAATGAGATCAACCAGTTCACCTGGGCGGGTTTGCAATTTCAAAAATCGTTTTCCATTTTCCGTAACGCCCGGCTCAATGCCAATGAATGGTTGAAATTTGATTACAGCGGGAAGTTGCTTTTCCAGTTTTATAATTTCAATACAGGCGGGGCTTTCCGGAACAACTGGCAGGCAGGAGGAGGATTCAGCTGGAACCCCTTTGAAATATCAAACAATGCCTTAAGAGGCGCTTCCTCTATGCGGCGGCCCGCTGGTGCCGGTTTCAGTCTTTATGGAAACAGCGATTACCGGAAAAAAGTATATGGCAGCCTGAATTTTTCCGATTTCTGGGGGGATGATAATACCGTAAAGAATTACAGTATAGGTCTTACGATCAATTTTCAACCATTGAATGCGCTCAATATCAGTCTTGGCGGCAACTATACTTATTATTGGCGCAGGGGCGATCAGTTTGTGACAAATCTCAGCTATAATAACAGCACGCGGACGATCGTAAGTGCCGTAAAGCAAAATACAATCCGTTTCACCACACGTTTTAATTTCAATATCACCCCTGATCTTACGATACAGTATTACGGGCAGCCCTTTATCACGCGTCCCTTGTACAGCCAGTACGCTTTGGTAATAGCTCCCCTAGCCAAAAAACTCGATGACCGTATCCATGTTTTTAGCAGCAACGAGATCAGTTATAATAATGGTACTTATTACGTGGATGAAAATCATGACGGTATCACCGATTACAGTTTCAGCAAGCCTGATTTCAATTTTGTGCAATTCCGTTCCAACCTCGTGATGCGCTGGGAATACAAACGGGGTTCCGAGTTCTACCTTGTATGGTCGCAGTCGAATACCGCCGATGCATTCAATGAGCTTGATACACCGGTGTTCCGTAGTTTATTTGACAATGCTTTTTCCGGCCAGTTCCGGAATATTTTCCTTATCAAGTGGATGTATAGGTTTTTGAAATAAGTGCCTGATGCGGGATACGGGTTTCTTATTATTCACGATTGACGTCTCCAACTCCTGACCCCCAATCATTTCCCTGTAAAAAATTAAACCTATTTTTATTATTCACGGCATTACCACACCCGGCTAAATTGCTTTTATGAGAATAAGTCTACAGGGCATTCAAAGAGGACTGCGTGATCCGCTGAAGACATTCAGGGCATTTGAGATCACGATCGCGGCGATCTGTATGACGATCCCCCTGCTGTTGAAGCTGGCCGATTGGCAGTATGCCGGCTTTCGGGACAGTATCAGCGCTTATGTGGATATGCCCTCCCGGCAAATTTTCGGGATGCTCCTTTGTATTCCGTCGATGCTTTTTATATTCAACGGGGCAGTCTATTTCAGGAATGAGAGCCGTTTCGGGCTGAAGAAAGGAGGTAAATGGTACAATATTGCGTTGGGCTTTTCTTTGCTTGGAGTGATCCTGTTCCACTATGTAAATCAAAAGTATTTTCATTTTGCCTTCGCTATACTTTTTTTTGTGGGCAATGCCCTGGTCATCGCCATTTATCATAAGAAAAAACATCGATGGATAAGCTTATTCCTTGCATTGCTTACAGTAACATTTCTTGTCCTGGGTTTTACCAAACAGATTTCTTTATTAGCGGGAGAATGGCTTTCCCTCGCTGTGATCGGTATTCATTTTATCCTGGAAACAACGGGAATTTTGCCTCCTTCAATAACAAGGCCGAGGGACGTGGACCACACAGCACCCGAAGAGTGAGTTTTCAAATATTTCATTTTGCCCGTCCGAACGAATCATCCGGGCGGGGTCATTTGTCATTTATTGCTGACTGCTGACTGATGACTGCGGACTGCTGACTGTCTAACTCCAAACTCCCGGCGCTTATTCATTCATCTTCTATAAGATTCCACGGAGTAATGATTTTGGGATCCTTATCCTCGTCTTTGGGTCGATTCTTATCATCCGGAAGATCGGGCGTATGCGAAGTGCTTTTATCGGGCTTTTCCAGGTCGAGTTTCAGGTCCTTCATTTCTTCATCGGTAATAACATGATTCTTATCCTTCATGTGTTTCTCCCGAAGCTGTTTGACCGTGATCCTCTTTTTTTTCTTCTGTGAAGAGTCTTTTTCATTTTTTTCATCCGAAGATTTCTTGCCTGTGTCAGAGGTCATATAACTGCATTTGACTTAAAGTTATAAAATCCATGCCAAACCCTGATTAAACCATGAAATTTCGAATACGGGTGCGTATGAAACAGAAGGCTACAAGCTACTGGCTACTGGCTATAGGCTACTGGCTGCGGGCCTTGAACCCTTCGGATTTCGCAATAAAAGAAATCTATTATAACAAATTTCGTATCTTTTACATGTCCCGGTCCATCATTTACGAACCAGCAACAACCACCGAATGAGAAATCTTTACGTGGAACGATTCCGCCTGTTCCTTCTTAATTGTATAATTATTTTCACTCTTTTTTCCTTACGTGCAAGCGGTCAATGCTCCGTCAATGTTTCGCTTAGTATCAATGGCCAGGGGCCTGCCATCAACGTTCATCAGGGAGCCCTGCTGAAATGTGATTTCAGTTATACGATCGGGAACCCATCCAATTGTTCCAGTTGCATAGATCAATTGATGGTGGGCATCGGTACGCAATACCTGGCCTGTCTTTTCAACGGTATCCCATCCGTTTGTCCTACCTTGAAAGCGGGCAATTTCTCAACGACCATCATCGCACCACCCACGGATGGTACTTACACTTTTTATTACAGCACTTCCCAGGATTATAATTGTAACCCTGGCTCTTACAAAACTGATCATGCCATCGGCACCGTAACGGTGGGGCAGGATTGCCCATTAACCGTAACGATAAATATGAATGGTGCCGGCAATGCGGTTAGTGTAAACCCGGGTTCCCAGGTGAACATGCAATTCAATTACAGCATTTCCAACGCAAACAGCTGCCCTACCTGTATCGACCAGATCCTGTTGGGGGTCGAAAATCAATACCTGGGTTGTATTTTCAGCGGTGTCGCAAAACTCTGCCCTTCCGCCAGCACTGGAACTTATAACGTCAATTGGACCGCACCCGGTTCAGGGACTTATCGTGTGTACTTTAATACATCGCAGGAATATGAATGTAAGCCTGCTAATTATAAACAGGATCACCTGCTGGGAACGATCAAGGTCAATCAACCAATTGTTGAGAAACCCATTGTGCCCGTAACCGATAACCGGGGCGTGATCGCCACAAACTCGGGTAACTCAGCCATCAGCGATGGCAACCGGTATTTTGCCCTGATCATAGGTGTGTCCAATTATCAGGATAACCGATTGAACCTCGATAGGCCTGAACAGGATGCAAAAGCCCTGCATGATATCCTGGTGAGCCGTTACACTTTCGAGGATTCAACCGTTACCCTAATGTTAAGCCCAACAAGAGAACAAATCCTCGAGCAGTTGTTCCAATACCGCAAGAAGCTAGGTCCATCCGATAACTTACTTATTTTCTATGCCGGACATGGTTATTTTGACAAGGATGCAGACCAGGGTTATTGGTGGCCAGCGGATGCGCGTCCGAATAATCCTGCCAACTGGCTTTCCAACAGCGACCTGCGGGAACAGATCAAAAGCATCAAATCATTGCATACCCTCCTGATCTCTGACGCCTGCTTTAGTGGCGGGATATTTAAAGTAAGAGATGTATCCCAGTTTGTGGATGCGCCTAACGATATCCAGCAGCTGTATAAGATGCCCAGCCGAAGGGCAATGACCAGCGGGACATTGACTACGGTGCCCGATAAATCCGCTTTTCTCGAATATCTCGACAAAAATCTTTTCCAGAACAATGATAAATATCTCACCTCTCAGGACCTGTTCTATAAGATGCGAAGTGCGGTTATCGGTAATTCACCCGTGGTGCCGCAGACAGGGATCATCTACCAGGCAGGAGATGAAGGAGGAGATTTTGTTTTTGTGCTGAAATCGAAATAATGAAAAGCTCACTGAATGCAGCACAATAGAATAATGATTTGAGAATTCCGATATATCTCATTCCCAATTGATGCTTGACAATTGACGATTCCCTCTCCCCTATCTTTGCATATCAACAAATTACAAATGAACATCGAATTCAACCGCAATGAAGATACAATGAAGCGTGCGCTGGTAGGGATGCGGGAGCGGCTGGAAAAAATTGCAGAAGGTGGAGGTAAAAAAGCCCTCGAAAAACAAAGGGAGAAAAAGAAACTGACCCCCAGGGAAAGGATCGCTTACCTGGTTGATAAGGCCAAACCTTTTGTAGAGATCGGCGCTTTTGCGGGATACGATATGTATGCTGATGAGGGTGGTTGTCCCGCAGGCGGCACCGTGGCAGGCGTAGGTTATGTAAGCGGACGGCAATGCATCATCGTCGCCAATGATCAAACGGTAAAAGCCGGTGCCTGGTTCCCGATCACGGGCAAGAAAAATCTGCGTTTGCAGGAGATTGCCATGGAAAATTTTTTGCCGATCATTTACCTTGTTGATAGTGCTGGCGTTTTTCTGCCCATGCAGGATGAGATCTTTCCCGATAAGGAACATTTTGGCCGCATTTTTCGTAACAATGCCCGGATGAGTGCCATGGGCATCACGCAGATCGCTGCCGTGATGGGGGCCTGCGTGGCCGGCGGTGCTTATCTGCCGATCATGAGCGATGAAACACTGATGGTGGAAGGCAATGGTTCCATTTTTTTAGCCGGTCCTTATTTGGTGAAAGCCGCCATCGGTGAAGATATTGATACGGAAACGCTGGGTGGCGCAGTAACACATACGGAGATCTCAGGTATTGCGGATTATAAATTCAAGACCGAGCAGGAGTGCATGGATCATATCAAAAAGATGATGAGCATGCTGGGTGAAACGCCTCACGCAGGTTTTGACCGGGTCGCCTCCAAAAAACCAAAGAAGAAACCTGAGGATCTTTATGGTCTCTTCCCTTCCGATGGTAAGCCTTATGATATGTTGGAGATCATCCACCGTATCGTGGACAATTCGGAGTTCGAAGAATTCAAAGAAGACTATGGAAAAACGGTAATCTGCGGTTACGGTCGCATCGATGGCTGGGCTGTGGGGATTGTGGCGAATCAACGGCTGGTGGTAAAGGCCCGGAGGGCCGTGAGACCTGGACGGTCAGACAGCGGTTCGGATGCCGAAATGCAAATGGGTGGTGTTATTTATAATGACAGCGCTGATAAAGCCGCCAGGTTCATCCTCAATTGCAATCAAAAAAAGATACCATTGGTTTTCTTACAGGATGTAACCGGCTTCATGGTGGGAAGCCGCAGTGAGCATGCAGGCATCATTAAAGACGGCGCCAAGATGGTGAATGCAGTAGCCAATTCAGTAGTACCCAAAATAACTATCGTTATCGGCAACTCCTACGGGGCTGGCAACTATGCGATGTGCGGTAAAGCGTATGACCCGCGGTTTATCTACGCGTGGCCCACCGCAAAGATCGCAGTAATGAGCGGCGACTCAGCAGCAAAAACTTTATTGCAGATCGAAATAGCATCGCAGAAAGCCAAAGGCAAAAAGATTGCTGCCGAGGCAGAAGAGAAATTATTGAATGAAATTAAAGGACGTTATGATAAACAAACCTCGCCCTATTATGCGGCTGCACGGCTATGGGTGGATGCGATCATTGATCCTTTGGAAACGAGACTGATGATATCGGAAGGAATTGCGGCGGCAGATCATAATGCGGAGATAAATGATCTTAAAACGGGAGTTTTCCAGGTATAGTCTCATCCCGGCCCTTCTCCTGGAGGAAAGGAGTGACTTATTATTAAATAGTTAGTTTAAACCCCAGCCTTAGGGCCGGGATAATTATAAGTAAAAAACTAAGTATTATAGTCGTGTAACATTCATGTCTATTAATTCCATTACAATATATACCGACGGCTCATCAAGAGGGAACCCTGGTCCGGGTGGATATGGGGTCATCCTCATGAGCGGCCATCATCGTAAAGAATTATCCCAGGGTTACAAACTCACTACGAATAACCGGATGGAGCTGATGGCCGTGATTGCAGGGTTAAAAGCACTAAAGAAAGACGGGATGAATGTCATTATCTATTCTGATAGCCAGTATGTAGTAAAAGCGATCGAGGAGGGCTGGCTGGATACATGGATCAGGACCAATTTCAAAGGCAAAAAAAAGAACCCTGATCTATGGAAAGAATATTACGAGCTTTCGCATAAACACCGGGTCAGATTTATTTGGATAAGAGGTCACGCGGACAATCCTTTCAATAACCGCTGTGATGAGTTGGCCACCGAGGCCGCGGATGGTGAACATCATCAATTATTAGTAGATGAAGGATACATAAAAGAAGATAATTCTCTTTTAAAATGATGTTGTTGCAAGTCCTTTTGTACTTTACTTTTTTTCCCGATGATAAAAATGCATCCGCCTAATGACTGATGACGACCTTTTGAACGGATCGCTGCTGTGCGGTTTCTGTGAGCAGGCAATAGATTCCCGGCGGAAGCTGGTACACCGGAATATCCAGGGAATGAATACCTGATGCAGGCTTCATGCCGAACACCTGCATTCCTGAGAAGTTGAACAGGCGGACCGCTACAACGGGCTCCGGTGAATAAACAGTAAGAAACCGTTGAACGGGATTGGGATAAAGATTTACAGATAGATTGCCGGAGGAATGAAACCGGACAGACAGGGTTTTTGAATACAATGATCTCCCGTCAATATCAACCTGTCGTATACGGTAGATATTTGTTTCGTCAGGCGCCGGGTCATAGGTTTCATAATGCCGCTCCGTAACACTGTTAAATGCAGCGGGCACCGAGTCCACAGTTTTCCAGACGGCGTTGCCTTGTATCATTTTCTCCAATACGAACCGATTGCTGTTAAATTCCGAAGCGGTACTCCAAAGGAGTTTCATCCTGTCACGTTCCGGTACAGCCCAAAAATCCTCGAAGGTCACCGGGAGTGTAACATTAAAGAAGACGGTTATGCGGATATGATTGATGAGTGCATCGAGGGTGAGAGCTGCAAGCCCGGATGATACGGTTGCAGAAATGACTGCTCCAAATCCGGGAGCATTGATATCCGCTGCTGTCCAGGTAAGTCCCCATAAATCAGATGAGCCGCCATAGCTGCTATAAGCATCCGTCGATGCCCAGCCTGATCCGCTGGCATGATCGCTTCCTGATATCGTGCCTCCTTTTACGATCCTGACGGAATGGTCGGTTATGCTGGTCAGGAGACCCAGGATAAGGTTGTATTTTTTTTCAACATCCACCTGTATCCCGCAAATACTGGCGCCGGAAGGGATGGAAAAACCAAAATCAGTGGCCGAAAGATAATTTGTCGTCACACTGGATAATATCCCGAGACTGACATTAGCAGGTGCCCGGTTATTATCGGAGAGCTGGGCATAGTTTGTACTACTCCACGCGAGTGTTCCCACGGAAGCATCATTGGAAAACGAATTTCCATTGTTGGGGCCGGTCGAGGAACATTGGGCGGAAGCGGTGATGGTGAACCCGCTAAAAATCAGTAACAACCCTGATTTCATAAGATAAAGGATTTGTTACAAAAAATTTCAGGGGCTGAAATAAATAAACAGATAAGGAAAATTATAGCAAATCCCGAAGAATATCTCTGTTATAGGTAAAAACTACTAATTGAAAATAAAGAATACCCGGGAAGTTGAGGTTATCCTGTTCTTGCTTAATCACAAGACAGTTCCCGGATCTGCTTTTAATATGTTTGTAATGCAAACGTGTTACTCATGCCAATACAAGCTCTGCTTTTCTTTTTGTGAGGTAGTTATATATGAAAAGGATAACAGGCAAGAAAAGGAGAGTGGCGATGAGGGAGTTCCGGTAAAACGGCAGTCCGGCTTCATAGCAATTTACCAACCCGCCGAAATTCCTCGAATACAACAATTCGTTGGCATTCAACCAGACAAAAAAGTTGGATAACAAAAAATAAAAGCTGGGGGCCGCAATGGCGCAGACGGTAAGACTTGTATAGTTATTACCCTTCAATACCCAGCCTATAAAAGTAGAGGTCAGTAATATCATATAGTTCATCCACTGGCCGCCGTATAAACCCGGGTAAGGAAACTGGCCACCCAGGTAGAGTAGTTCAATAAGTGCATCGCTTATGAGCAATGATAACAGGGGGAGCAGGAACGACATATTTCTTTCCTTAATGATCAAACCTGAGAAAAGAGCTATGGCGATAACGGGTGAAAATCCGGACCAACTGAGATTGGGCCCAAAAAAATATTTACAGGCTGTGGCAAGGGCCATCAGGATCAACGTGAAAAGGATCAATTTTCCGTTTCTTTTCATAACAATAGAATTAGGTTAATGGTATAAGGCATAGTAAAAGTAAAAAAAATGACCCAATTGGGATTCCTAATTATTAACGGCTCTTAACCGGGGTGGACGCCCGGAATACACTGGCCTTGTCAGAGCATTTCAGGATTATTTCGTGGCCGGGATCCACAAATGCAGCCGGGCATCCCGGCACCAACATTATATTTTTGCCCGCGGATCTTAATTCCGCCGATCCTTCTGTAGCCAGCAAGATCTCATTAGCTTGAGTCTCAAAAGATACCTTGTCATCTCTATTTATCTCAAAAACACTTAATTCAAAATCTGGCACAGTGGTTAAATAAATTTTTTCACTGCGTAGATTTGTTTTGCCCCTGATAATATTCGGAGAGATGGCCTCACATTTTACATGTTTCATCAATTCTTTCACATCGATATGCTTGGTGCTGAGCCCACCCCTCAACACATTATCTGAATTTGCCATTATTTCCACGTTCTGTCCCTCCAGGTAGGCATGTGGCACACCCGCCGCCTGGAAGATCCCCTCTCCTTTTTTCAGATGGACCAGGTTGAGCAGGTAAATAGAAAAAATGCCGCGGTCAATATTCCCGTCAATTGTAAATTTCGACGCAGCTTTCGCGGCCCAATAATCTTCGTCCCCTTTATCGAAGCCTTTCTCTCCATAATAAGATGAAATATTTTCAACCAGGGGAAGCAGCAACCTGTTCACTTCTTCCTGCGGCATCTCCATTACATGCTGGTAAAGACCCTGATACCCTCCCTGATTAAAAATTGGCAATAAGTCTCTTAACTCCTCCACGTTCAGGAAGATATAAGTCAATTCTTCGAGGGGTTTGAACCCATGGAGCAGCCAGAAATCTGAAAGCGCCACCATCAGTTCCGGTTTGTGATTACCGTCCTTGTAATTGCGATGGGGTGAGTCCATCGGGATGCCTTCCGCATTCTCCCGGGCAAATTCTTTTTCCGCAGCCTCTTTGGATGGATGCACCTGGATGGATAGCATGTCTCTAACATCGAGTACTTTGAAAAGGAAGGGAAGGGTCGCGGCCAGGTCGTTCCATACGCCCATACTTATCTGCACCTGGGAAGTTCCCTGCGGATGGGTTCCCATCCAGTATTCCGCGAAAGGTTGTTGATCCTTATTCTCCACCTGCAATAATGCCGGAATAAAAGAATATCCACCCCAATCATAGTGTTTAACAACGCCTTTCAGCGGGTAAATTCCCGGCATAAAATGTTTTTTCCCCGTTAATATTTTATCAGGATGAATGAACCTTGCAGTAAAGATAAGGCATGGCCTCGCATAACGATTTGGGAAAAGAGGGGGAAGAACTGGCGATACGTTGGCTGCAAGAGAAGGGATATACCATTATAGATCATAACTGGCGCTATTCACGCAATGAAATTGATATTGTGGCAACCAAACCCAGGGGAGATACCGTCAGGCAGAACTTTGGACAAAGAATATTCCTTCATTTTATTGAGGTGAAAGCAAGGAATTTTTCCCGGTTCGGGCATCCTGAAATCAGCGTGACCAAAAAGAAATTCAAACGACTTCAGAAAGCGGCACATGAATATTTATTCCGCCATCCGGGCTATCCATGGATCCAATATGATATACTTGCCATTACTTTGTACAAGCACAGGGAACCGGAGTATTTTTTGATAGAAGATGTTTTTCTTTGAGGATAGCGGTTCGTAGCGAATGGTTAACAGGTTGGTATTTGACAGTCTATAGTTGACGATCTGCCGCAAGCATCCGGTATCCAGCATCAAAGCCCAAACTAAAATGTGGAATGTACAAGAGATTATTGAACATTCCCGATTTGCTACCGGCTACCCCTCTCCCCATTCCCGATCATTGTCTATTTTTGTTCCACTCAAACAACCTGACATGAAAATACTGATAGCCCTGGTCATGGTCATCCTGCTGGCCAACGTTCATTCCTCCTGCAAATCTTCTCATGGAGCCAAATCATTATGTGATACGGCCTGCCTGAAGGACACCGTTAAATTCAGCGGCAATCATGTCTTAAAACCTTATGTATATATCACAGCAAGGAATTGCCGGCCGGACAGTATCGTCTGGAGTTACGAAGGCCTGGGAGCAAACCGGAAGATCGATTTTGAATATCCCGATGTGAACGTGAATAAGGGTTTTATCCATTGCCTCTTCAGGGATACAGCTTATGTTTATCTTCTTTTCAATGATTGTGTCACCCGTCGCGGTTACCAGGTAAAACTGCCTTTCGGTAAATCGATCAATATGAACAAAAAAAGCAGCGGGATCAATGGCATTGACCCCAAATTTGCAGTCGCTGACAATATGATCGCCTATACCGACAGGGGAAATATTTATGTGGAAGAAGTGTCCAGTGGCAAAACCGCGATGATGACATTTGGTAAACCCCTGGACATGAATTATGATGCCATCCATGAAACCCTTGATTCGGTGAATCTGAGCCCTACGCGTATCTGGGTAAAGGTGAAGATCGATAATAAATGGCAGGAGTTGGAAAAGGCTATTACGCTCTCAAGTAATTATTAATTGGGATTGGGAAACTGGATGCATTTGCAGCCCTGTAAGCTGACCCAATTAACCAATCAACTTATTAACCAAAATGTGGGAACCCTATAAAAAAGGATTCAGGTCTTACCTGCAACTGGAAAAATCGCTTTCGGAAAATTCCGTGCAAGCCTACGGCCGTGACATTGAACTGCTGACCCAATGGCTGCAAGAGAAAAAGTTGTTAAAGGGACCACCCGATATAGTGCTCAGGGATCTGCAGCAATTCATAAAATGGATAGCCGAGGTGGGACTGTCGGCCGCTTCCCAGGCGAGGATCATTTCAGGCATCCGGGCCTTTTATAAATACTGTTTACTGGAAGATATTTCCAAAAAAGACCCTACGACCCTGCTGGAAGCCCCCAAACTGAAAAGGGCATTACCCGATACGTTAAGTTTTGAAGAGATTGAAAAGATCATTACTGCCATCGATCTCAGTAAACCCGAAAGTGGAAGGAACAAAGCGATATTGGAAACGATGTACAGTTCCGGGCTGCGGGTGAGCGAAGTGGTGAACCTTAAAATATCCCAATTATATCTTGATGTCGGTTTTATACGGGTAACCGGCAAGGGAGACAAGGAAAGGTTAGTGCCGATCGGCCGCAGCGCAGGTCATCACATCAATATCTACAAAAACAATATCCGTGTCCATATTGCGATAAAAAAAGGGAATGAGGATATTCTTTTCCTCAACAAATGGGGCAGCCGGTTATCGAGAGTGATGATCTTTTATATAATTAAGGACCTGGTGCTGAAAGCGGGTATCAAAAAAACAGTATCCCCTCATACTTTCCGGCATTCTTTTGCGACCCATTTAATAGAAGGTGGTGCTGATCTCAGGGCCGTGCAGGAAATGCTGGGCCATGAAAGTATCACCACCACCGAGATTTATACGCATCTGGACAGGGAGTTCCTGAGAAAGACACTGGAGGAGTTTCACCCGGCCTTTCAACACTAAACCCCGCTATCATTTACAGAATGTAATCAGGGTCTGAAATTTCCCGCCGCCGGATCCAATACGGTAAATGCATTGGGCAAGGAAGCATAGCTGTATACATCCTGGGACAGACAAGTCGATGCATTTAAGGTGATCGTTCTGTTCACATACTGGTCATCCAAATGGACGGTAACAAACATGAATGGATGGCCAATGACTACATCCGGGATCTGGAGGAAGGCATCGGATACGTCGGTCCAGGGGGTCATGGAATAAGTCTGAATAATATCACCCGTCGATGCATCATTCAGGCTAAGCTTGGTAGCGACCGGGGGATCAGTGACTGCATCGGAAAGAATAAGATACAAAGTCACATCGTCGCCGTTATTGAAAATAGAGGTATCAGGTACACCCAATGGCGTGGGCCGGGGTTGCAATACCGACATACAAAACCATGACATATCGGGATCATTTGGATGAATGACTTCATTTTTAAGATCCCTTGATTTCGCCATCCGGCTTTTATCGGCCGGTTTGTCAACAGACTTTGAACAGGAAACGAAAGATGCGGTGAGCAATACCAGCACACCGAGGTGGAAGATCTTTTTCATAAGGAATTGATTTTAGGATTAAAAAAAAATTGAAAGCCCAAGATATTCTGTTCCGGGGAAACTTCATTGGAAGTATTACTTGGTAGAAGTACGAAAATTCAGGGCTTTTTTTCATCTTTCGACAAACTCAAGACAACATGGTCTTGGTCTCACAGGGCATTAACCCCTGCTCTTCTTCAAAAAAGAGGTATTTTTTTTGCCTTACATAGCCCCACCCCTGCCCCCTCTCCAAAGGAGAGGCGGGTATTTTTTATTGAATGATGAGTTTTTTGGTAAAACTCTTTTCGGTTTTTCTATTTTTTAGCACAAAGAGATAATTGTCGGCCGCCCCCCTTGGGAAATCGATTTTTAGTAACCTCCGACTTGTATCAATCCAGTTGCTTTTTTTTTAGTTAATTTGTTGGTTTTTGTTTTTTTCCCAAATGTAGTTTATTACTTGAGTCATATGTTCCAGATTTTATTGTGTAATTTTTTAATTTTTCATCTTCTTCTTCCATTTCAGCGAAAGTTTTATATTTTTTATCACCATCATGTGAATATTCTTTATTTTTTAATGTATAACGTTTATTTTCATAGTATTCACCTAATTCTTGATAGGTAAAACTTGCTTCTAGTTTATGTTCGGTTGAATACATATCCATTTCTGCATTTCTGGGTAAATGCGGCTGATGACAAGCAGGAGCTACGATATTATTCCAGCCTAAATAGGTTTTTATGTAATTTCTAATTTTCATCAAACTTTTATATACGCGTTGGTAATTCAAACCACGAAAGCCCGCACTGCCAACCCGGCGGCGGGGCCCGGGGCCAGTCCGGCCAGCCGGGGGGGAAACAGGTAGCCGCCCGTCAGCTGGCCGGGGGCGCCGAGGGTCACCAGGACCGCCAGTAGCGTGCGCGTCATTCACCTCGCCCCGACACCGTTCGGCCCGGGCGGCCTGTTCGGCGGCGGCGAACGGTACCCGATCGAGCTTGCGCGCGCGCTGGCCAGGCACG
>CAYSIU010000007.1:0-19060 GCA_964431095.1 uncultured Chitinophaga sp.
TATACTTCCTTCTCCTCATGGGGCGGCCCTTTTCACAAGAGGTGAAACACAATCTCTGACCACTGTAACTTTAGGTACTCCGTTAGATTCATTGCTGATTGAAAGTGCGGCTGTTTCTGACTATTCAAAATTTATTTTACATTATAATTTCCCTCCTTTTTCCACGGGTGAAGTAAAAATGATGCGTGGCCCCGCTCGCAGGGAAGTTGGTCACGGGAACCTTGCAATGCGCTCTTTAAAACAAATGATGCCCGGGGGTGATTTTCCTTACACCGTCAGGGTGGTGAGTGATATATTGGAATCCAACGGATCTTCTTCGATGGCTACGGTTTGTGCGGGTTCGCTCGCATTGATGGATGCCGGTGTGGGAATTCCTAAACACGTTTCCGGTGTGGCCATGGGGTTGATCACCAAAGAAAATAAATATGCTATTTTAACGGACATCCTTGGTGATGAAGATCATCTCGGTGATATGGACTTCAAAGTAACCGGTACCCGCGATGGTATCTGCGGGGTGCAGATGGATATCAAAGTAGACGGTCTCAGCATGGACGTGATGAGAGAGGCTTTGGAACAGGCAAGAAAGGGACGTCTTCACATATTGGATGCCATGTACAATTGTATTCCCGAGGCAAGACCCGATGTGAAACCGCATGCCCCGAGAATGGTGAAACTCTTTATTGATAAAGAATTCATCGGCGCGGTGATCGGGCCCGGCGGCAAAGTGATCCAGGAGATCCAGCGGGAGACTGGAACCACCATCAATATCGAAGAGATCAACAATATGGGTGAGGTAAGCGTATTCGGAAATCAGAAAGAAGGGGTAGTGAAAGCGGAACAGTGGATCAAGGGTATCGTAGCGGTACCGACAGTAGGAGATGTATACGAAGCTACGGTGAAATCGATCATGCCTTTCGGCGCTTTTGTGGAATTCCTGCCCGGTAAACAGGGCTTGGTGCATATCAGCGAAGTGAGTTGGAAGAGGCTGGAAACGCTGGATGGAGTATTGAAAGAAGGCGATGCTATAAAAGTGAAACTGATCGGCACGGATCCGAAATCAGGCAAATTCAAGCTGTCAAGAAAAGCATTGATCCCCAAACCTGAATACAAGCCGAGAGAGCAGCAGATGCCTCCGAAACAGGGGTAGTCAGTCTGCAGTTGGCAGTCGGCAGTCTGCAGTTTGCAGTCGGCAGTCTGCAGTTTGCAGTCAGCAGTCAGCTCCCGATCACTATCGGGACGGCAGTTGGCAATAGAAAAAAAGTAATGAGCCCCGTATCAGCGGGGCTTTTAGTTTTGATTTTTACTGACTGGATTCCCCTGAACAAGATGATTCAATTCCCCAAAAAACTGATGGGTTCAGAATCGGAAAAGGGTTTGAAAGGTTATAATTTTATAGTTCCATCTTTCTGCCGGAGATGGAGCTGCTTAATTGCAAGCTGTGCCCAATCATATCCAAATAACGTTCACTGACCTTCAGCCTGAGCAGCAGGAGTTACTGATTGCGCATCTTACCGAAGCGGGGTATGAAGGATTTGAAGAAGGAGATTTTGAATTGAAAGCATATATCCCGCAAAGTGGCTTTGATAAATTATTGCTGCACGAAATCGCCTATAAATACCAACTGGGGTTTACGGAAAAAGTCATCCCGGAAAAAAACTGGAATGCGGAATGGGAATCTCATTTCCAGCCCGTGATCATCGATGATTTTGTTGTAATCCGCGCCGATTTCCATCCGTCTTCTGCCGGAGTGAAGCATGAAATTATCATCACCCCTAAAATGAGCTTTGGCACGGGTCATCATGCCAGCACCCTGATGATGATCCGGCAGATGAAAGAGATCGATTTCACGGGCAAAAAAGTGTGCGATTTTGGAACCGGTACGGGTATCCTCGCTATCCTTGCCGAAAAGCTGGATGCTGCGGGCATCATCGCCGTTGATAGTGATGACTGGAGCATTGCCAACGCAAAAGAAAACATGGAAAAAAACCATTGTAAAAAAATAAAACTGTTACAGCAGGATTCAATTCCGGGGGAACAGTCATTTGATATCATCCTTGCCAACATCAATAAAAACGTAATTCTTGAAAATTTTTCAGCTTTCGCGGGCCATTTATGCCCGGGAGGCACATTGGTTGTAAGCGGCTTATTATCATCCGATGATGCCGAAATCCTCAAAAACGCTTCTTTCTTCTCTTTTAAACTTGTGAGTAAAAAGGAAAATAACAACTGGATTTGCCTAAGATTCAGTCATTAAGAGAAAATTACCTGTTTATTAATTTTACGTTACCAGTCTCTGGTTTTGCTTATTTTTGTAATCCCTTATGGATGGGGTTCTATGAATGAACTATTATTGATTCTTCTGGCATATCTGATCGGTAGCATTCCCACTTCTGTCTGGGTTAGCCAGCATTTTTTCAATGTCGATATCCGGGATTATGGTAGTGGCAACGCGGGTGCCACCAATACCTACCGTGTGCTGGGCCCCAAATGGGGAACTTTTGTGATGGTGATGGATATGCTGAAAGGTATACTGGCTGTGAAACTTGCGCTGCTCCTGCCTGAATACGCCGATAACGAAGTCAACCTGCAGAACCTGCAGACCGGCCTGGGGCTTGCCGCAGTGATCGGTCATATATTTCCGATCTGGGCGGAATTTCGTGGAGGTAAGGGAGTGGCTACTTTGTTTGGGCTGGTGTTGGGTATCTCCCCATGGACGGCTCTTTGTTGCGTGGGCGTTTTTATCCTGGTATTATACCTCACACGTTTTGTTTCGCTGAGCTCTATCCTGGCGAGCATTGCCTTTCCTGTTTTTATACTCGTGATCTTCGATGTCACCAATCCATTGTATCGTGTCTTTGCTATTGCTGTGGCCCTGATGGTTTTGCTGACACACCAGAAAAACATCGGTCGACTGCTGAAAGGGAGTGAAAGTAAAGTGCCAATCCTTAAATTCCGTGACCGGCGCCGCCAGCGCCGGAGGGAAACTGCCGCCCGCCGTCACGACTAAGTAAATGAGAAAATCTTAACTTACTTACACGAAAGAATCTTTTCAACAGGCCAGGTTTGGTACAATGATTGGCTCTTTCAAAAAAACCACGCCATGATACAGAAATTCATTCCGGTTATCCTGTTGTCAGTCATGGTCAGCAGTTGCACGGAAAATTCCGTCACCGGTCGCAAACAATTAAAGCTATTGCCCGAGTCCGAACTGCAATCAATGGCTTCCACGCAGTACCAGCAATTTCTTTCCAGTAACAAGGTCGTTGCTTATTCCGGGAACCGCGATGCCGAAATGGTACGGCGGGTGGGTCAGCGTATTACCAGGGCCGTGACTGATTATTATGCATCGAAAGGTATTTCCAATGAACTGGCAGGATACAAATGGGAATATAACCTGGTGGATGATAAAACGGTGAATGCATGGTGTATGCCGGGTGGCAAAATTGTCGTCTATACGGGCCTGCTACCTATCACCCAGAATGAAGCGGCACTGGCCGTTGTACTCGGGCATGAGGTAACACATGCAATTTTCCAGCACGGGAATGAAAGGATGAGCCAGGCATTGGGTGTTGAGGCCGTTAATTTAGGTTTACAGGTGGCCATGGCCAACAAACCCGCAGAAACGAGAAATCTTTTTTTGACCGCTTATGGCGCAGGTGCCACGGTAGGAGTGTTATTGCCATTTTCCCGCAAGCATGAATTAGAAGCGGATCATTATGGATTAATATGGGCGGCCATGGCTGGATATAATCCGAGGGAAGCAATTCCTTTATGGCAAAGAATGGAAAAAGCCAGCGAAGGTCAGCATCCACCCGAATTTCTCAGCACACATCCATCTGAAGGCCGCAGAATCCAGCAATTGGAAAAATTGATGCCGGAAGCATTACAATATTATAAGCCTGTAAGTAATTGATTAATTTATTGATCAGAAACAAGGAATCCCGTCAAAACCACGTTTGACGGGATTTTTATGGGCAAAATGCTTCCATGACTTAGTATTTTACCTTATTTTTGCAGTCCCTGCATGAGAACTCTGTTGGTAGCCTTACGAACCCGGCTGTTAACAGTAAACTCTAAAACAGTTACCGGCATGTCACAAACGTTGCTCGAAAAGCTACAACTGGCAGACGAAAAGAATCTTTTAATTCAGGGTTTGCCTTCCTCAATCGAAAAACAGTTCAGTAAATTATCCGTCGCCAAAAACATGACCCCGCTGCTGAAAAGCCGGAAGATTGATTTTGCCCTGGTCTTTGCTGTAAGTGAAAACCAACTGAATGGTATCCTGAAAGACGTAATGCCTTCGTTGAAGGGGGAATCGAAATTCTGGGTAGCCTACCCCAAAACCACTTCTAAAATCGTTACTGACCTCAATCGTGAATGCAGCTGGACCCGGCTGACCTGTGAAGGATATGAAAGTATTGAAAGAGTGGAGCTAGACCATGTCTGGACGGCCATGCGGTTCACCAAGGGTGAAAACCTGAGAGGGGAAAATGTGATGATCCCCCGGAAGAGACAGGCAACTGCCATGGCTGAATAGGCCCCCATTCCACCCACAATTTATTCCAGGTTTGTTGCTTGAGCGGCAAACCTTTTTTGTTGACGCGAATTACACGAATTGTACGAATTACACGAATTTCACGAATAACAATGTCTTTCCTGAATGTGGAAATAAAAGCAAGATGTCCTGATGCTTCTTTTATCAGGAATTACCTGCTTTCCCATGGAGCCGATTTTATAGGCACCGACGAACAAACAGATACTTATTTCAATTCGAACAAAGGCCGCTTGAAGTTGCGGGAAGGAATTATTGAAAATAATCTTATTTATTACGAAAGAAATGACGAGGCGGGTCCTAAGCAGTCTCATTTTCAACTGCTGAAAGTTGAAAACCCTAAAGGATTGAAAGAGGCACTCACCCGGTCGATGGGGGTGAAAGTGATAGTAGTAAAACGAAGAGAGATCTATTATATCCGCAACGTGAAATTTCATATTGATGAAGTCCCGGGGCTCGGTTCATTTGTTGAAATAGAAGCGGGAAATATACTTGCCGGCCTGTCGCAGGAGCAGTTAAAGGAACAATGTGATTTTTATATCAAAGAATTAGGCATCAGGAATGAAGATCTTCTGGAAGGATCGTATAGCGATGAGTTGCTGGAAAAAGTAATATGAATCTGAACACCATACCAGAGATGGCTAAGGATAACCTTACATGATGCATGTGATGTATATGACTTAAGCTACCGGATCACCACGGTGCCCATCTTTTTCGTCATTTCCATTTCCATTTGTTTCAAATGCCCATGGGTCTGGTGAAGTATATTGTATTCTTCGGCCGAATGCGCTTTTTCCATGTCCAGCTGGTTTTCCAGTAACATTCTTTTTATTTTCCTGAGCTTCAGGTAGGTAATGGCCGAATCCACCGCTTCGTTCGTAGTATCTTCTTCTGTTTTTAAATAACCGATCAGCTTCTCCTCATTCTCCTTTGCCACCGTTTTAATAAAATCATCATAGCCCTGTTCGAAAAGCTGGGATTGGTAGCCGGTCGACTGGCTGAATTCTCTCCGCCACTGTTCACTCTCCTCGTAAGGGAAATTCAACAGTGATACCGCGAGTGCACTCAGCTTAAGATCGCTGTGATAAATGAAATAATTAGGGTTAACGGAGCCCGTGTTCTTCTGCAGTTCTTCTTTAAAGACGTTCATGAGGTGCAACACATCCTGGTTATCCACCAGGCTTTCATCCACCATTTCCTGGAAAATATAATCGGCTATCAGTTGTTTATCGTCCCATCGTTTGATTCCGTGTTCAAGCAGCAGGCGAGCGACTTCCCGCTCCTGGAGCTCATCTTTGAACAAGAGGTTGAAAGTGGCATCATCGTAATCGGTAGCAGAAGCCTGCCGTGCCCTTTCCTCCTGCGTCCTCGCTTCCTCAAAGGGCAACCTTCTTTCCTGCGTAGAGATCCTGTCGCGGATGAATTTATTCACCAGGGCGTGTAAACCTGCTTCATCGATCCGCAGCATTTCCGAACACCGTTTAATGTAATCCTGCTGCCGGGTAAAATCTTCTGCCTTGTTGATCCTGGAAATGGTCTCCGCGATCTGGTTCACCACCTCCGATTTTTTTATGGAATCGGCACCGGCGTCTTTCAGCGCTACTTCCAGTTGAAACAAAATGAAATCTTTCCTGTTCTTTTTGACAAAATCGATGAATGCAGCGGCACCCAGTTTGTTCACATAGCTGTCAGGGTCTTCGTTATCAGGGATCAGCACCAGTTTGACATTCAGGCCCTCTTCCAGGGCAAGATCCAGTCCGCGAAGGGCGGCTTTCACCCCGGCCGCATCCCCGTCGTAAACAATGGTCAGGTTATTGCTGTACTTTTTTACGAGCCGCAGTTGCTCCACCGTCAGGGAAGTGCCCCCCGAAGCAACCGTATTTTCGATCCCGGCCTGGTGCAGCGAAAGAACATCGGTATAACCTTCCACCAGCAGGCATTCATCGGCTTTATCGATGGCCTGGCGGGCAAAATAAGATCCATAGAGTATTTTACTTTTTACATAGATCTAGTTCTCAGGAGTATTGATATACTTGGGAGCCCTGTCATTACTTTTCAGGCCCCTTGCTCCCAAGCCGACTACTTTTCCACTGTGGTTGTGAACCTGGAAAATGACCCGGCCCCGGTAATTGTCCAGCAAAGGACCGCTGCCTGCATTCTCAGGTTGATTACGACTCATTACCAGGCCGGCCCTGACCAGTAATTCCGGATTGTATTGTTTTGCGATAGCTTCTTTGGAAAATGCATCTTTTTGCTCCGGAGAATACCCCAGCTGAAATTTCCTGATCGTATCTTCCCTGAATCCCCTTTCTTTAAAATAAGCCAGCCCGATATCCTGTCCTTCTTCCGTTTCAAACAGTGCATGTGAAAAGAACTGCTGGGCAAAACTGTTGATGATAAAAAGGCTGTCAGCAGCCTGCAATTGTTGTTTTTGTTCATCCGACTGGTAAATTTCCCCGATCTCGATACCATATTTATTTGCCAGCCATTTCAATGCTTCGGGGTAACTGTATTTTTCATGCTCCATCAGGAAACTGATCGTGTTGCCGCTCCGCCCGCAGCCAAAACATTTATAAATTTCCCGGGAAGGAGAGACCGAAAAAGAAGGTGTTTTTTCATTATGAAAAGGGCAGAGACCCAGGTAGTTTGAACCCCTTTTCTTCAATTTTACAAAGGCCCCGATCACGTCCACGATGTCAAGCCTGCTGAGTATTTGTTGTATGGTATCACGGGAAATCATTGCAGGGGCAAGTTATTTATTTTATCGTTCCCATTCGCCGTCTGCAAGGGTCCTTCAATGGCTTTCCGGGGAATGACTGTGAATTTTTTTTAACAAATACAGGCTCAAAATGCTTGTTTTTTTGGGAAATTGGCCTTAATTTACTTCTGTTCATTTATCCACCTTGACCATCCGGCACCCGCTGAAAAGCAAAGGTTCTTTATTTTTCATTTTTAAATCTTAAATGCCATGGTTCAGGTAGACATCTCACAGCTTTCCGGAGAGTGCAATGCCTGGAGAGAGAAGCTTCGTCAGCATCGTGATGTAATCACCCGTAACGAAACACAGCTCCAGCAGATCACCCGCCAACCACTCTCCAAAGAACAGCTACAGGACGTAGAACATTTGCACAACCAGTTTCACATTCAGCTTATCAACATCCACGATCTCAAACAATCCATTAAAACGCACGACCGTAAAATGAATTTTGAACGGGTCGCCTTCAACGGTTATGTCAATGAAGACAGCCTGGCCCGTCATGAAGCTTTAATGGAGGAGTTCCAATCGCTGGAGCAAACCCTGTCGGATCTCCGTGATGAGTTTGACGGCTTCCTGAAACGAGCCGGTTAAGAAACAGGAAACGAACAGGCTGGTGAATTGAAAAGCAAAGTCCTGCGCCTCGTTCGTATTGTCTTTGCCCCCCATTAAATTCAAAGACACATTTTCTTTATTGTTAAACAGACTACCATGCCCGAATTCGATACTTCACATGTAAAAAATATTGTCTTGCTGGGCCACGCCGGCTCGGGTAAGACCACCTTAGCGGAATGCATGCTATATGAAGCCGGCATCATCAACCGCAGGGGAAGCATCACCGAAAGGAACACCACAGGGGATTACCACGAACTGGAACAGGAACGTGGTAATTCTATTTTTAGCAAGCTCCTCCACAGCAAATGGAGGGGTTACAAGATCAACATCATTGATACGCCGGGGTATGATGACTTTACCGGTGAAGTGATCTCCGCTCTCAAAGTGGCGGATACCGGAGTGATGTTGCTGAATGCTGCCATGGGGGTGGAAGTGGGCACCGATATTATATGGGACTACACGGCAAAGTTCAAAACCCCGATGATCTTCGCGGTCAACAAACTCGATTATGATAATGCCGACTTTGATAAAACGGTCAGGGAAGCAAAATCGCATTTTGGTGGTAATGTAGTGGTGGTGCAATACCCCCTGCAAACAGGCGCAGGGTTTCATGAGATCGTGGATGTATTACGGATGACAATGTATAAGTTCAGGGATGGTGGGGGGAAACCAGAAAAACTGCCGATTCCCGAAGAAGAAAAACAAAAAGCAGAAGACCTGCACAAGGAGCTGATCGAAGCAGTGGCAAGCAATGACGAGACCCTGATGGAAAAGTATTTTGAAAAAGGCGAATTGGATGAGGACGAGATGAAAGCAGGATTAAAAAAAGCAATGATCAATCACGATCTATTCCCCCTGTTCTGTCTTTCCGCTGAAAGGAACATGGGCAGCGGCCGGATCATGGGGTTTATTGATAATGTATGTCCCAGCGCTAACGAGATGCCACCCCAGGTCACCAAAAATGGTAACTCACTGACCTGTGATGCCAGTGGCCCCGCCTGCATTTTTGTGTATAAAACCATTTCGGAGCCACACGTGGGTGAATTGTCTTTTTTTAAGGTTTATTCCGGAACGATCCGGAGTGGTATGGACCTGGAAAATGAAAGCACCGGGGGCATGGAAAAGATTAACCAGCTCTTCCTGGTGGAAGGCAATAAAAGAACGGCCACGAATGAACTGCTGGCAGGCGATATCGGGGCCACTCTTAAATTGAAGAACACCCATACCAATAATACACTTCATGCAAAAGGGAAGAATTATGAATTGCCGACAATCGAATTTCCCTCTCCCAATATGACGGTCGCGATCGAACCCCTGAAAAAAGGGGAGGAAGAAAAATTATCACAGGCCTTGCACCAGCTCCGGGAGGAGGACCCTACTCTGATCGTGGAAGTGTCGCCCGAGCTGAAGCAGACACTGATCCACTGCCAGGGAGATATGCATCTGGCGGTAGCCAAATGGAAGATCGAACACAATCATCGCCTCGAAGTAAAATTTGTAAAACCAAAGATTGCTTACCGCGAAACCATCCGCAAATTGGCCGATGCCAATTATCGTCATAAAAAACAGAGTGGGGGAGCCGGCCAGTTCGGAGAAGTGTATATGCGGATCGAGCCCTGGTACGAAGGAATGCCCGAGCCAAAAGACCTGAATGTAAGAGGCCGGGATACCTATGACCTGGACTGGGGAGGGAAACTTGTTTTTTATAATTGCATTGTCGGTGGGGCGATCGACGCCCGTTTTTTGCCTTCCATCCTGAAAGGGGTCATGGAGAAAATGCATAACGGACCTCTTACCGGGTCTTATGCAAGGGATATTCGCGTGTGCGTTTATGATGGAAAGATGCACCCGGTGGACAGTAACGATATTTCCTTCAAGATTGCGGGCTTGCAGGCCTTCCGGCAGGCTTTCCAGAATGCCGACCCGCAGATCCTGGAACCCATTTACCACGTAGAAGTATTGTGCCCCGATGATCTGACGGGTGCTGTAATGGGCGACCTGCAAAGCCGCCGCGCCATCGTTGAAGGAATCGACAGCGAGGGTCATTTCCAGAAAGTGATCGCCAAAGTGCCATTGGCTGAAATGCACGGATATTCCTCCTCACTCCGCTCCATTACCCAGGGCAGGGCCAAATTCAAAATGAGCTTTCTCGCCTACGAACCTGTACCATTTGATCTGCAGAGAAAACTCAGTGACGAATACAGCAAGAAGGCAAAAGAAGAATACGCCTGATAAGTGCCAATACGAACTGCATCCGGAAAAGGCTGTCATTGTACAGCCTTTTTTTATAAATAGTAGTAGCTTTAAATCAGTTCCATCAAACGATCGTTCCTTGAATAATCTTCCTGCTCTTTCAAACCCCCTGTGGTTCCTGCTGGTCACGCTCATCGTTTACGCCGTGGTTGTGGGCCGTTATTTCCTTGTCTCGGGGCTATTCTACTTAATATTCTACGTTTGGTTCCCCCAACAATGGAAAAAAAGAAAGATCACGGAACGGGATTACAGCCCCGGTCAATTCAAAAAGGAGATCATCCGGAGTAATATCACTGCTGTTTTATTCGGTCTTTCGGGCGCATTATTATTATTTCTCTGGCAAAAGGGATACGAAAAGATCTACCCCGGTTTCCATGATTATCCTTTATGGTGGTTGCCCGCGAGTCTGTTTATCGCCCTTGCATTGCAGGAAACCTACTATTACTGGCTGCATCGCTGGATGCATATCCCTGGAGTATTCCGGGTGCTCCACAAATGGCACCACGACAGCCATATTGCCTCGCCGTGGACAGCTTTTTCTTTTCATCCGCTCGAAGGACTTTTACAGGCGGTTTTTCTTCCATTGATCCTTTTGTTCCTGCCGATGAATGTTTATATCCTGGTGGCACTGCTGATCATTATGTCATTCAGTAGCGTGATCAACCACCTGGATATCGAGGTCTACCCGAAATGGTTTGCCCATAATTTCTTTGGCCGGTGGTTGATCGGCGCCACGCATCATTCGTTACATCATAAACAGTACAAATACAATTTTGGTCTTTATTTTACCTGGTGGGACAAATGGCTCAAAACTGAAAGCCCTTCTTTTGATGAGCTTTTTGAAGAAAAAACAGGAAGTTGATCGTTTCCATGGTTTTAGATAAATATGAGGATTGCCTATTTACAGGTTCCATAGTTCAGTATTTTGACACCCGTCCAATTAGAAGAAAAGGGAACAGAGGAGCAGATATAAGAAAGATAAACTGATGAAGAGAAAAAAGGGTATAAATGTTTTTGCATACGGTGGTTTTGACGAAGATGCTGGTAGTATAAGATGGGTTGCATTTGATTCAGTCAACAGTCGGCAGTATGCAGTTACCAGTCTCTCACTGATCTTGAATGTCCCTGCCCTACTCGAGGCTGTCGATTGAGAACTGTGTACTTCCGACTGTCATCTATCTCTATAAACTGCGATAGAAGAAGTTTTATCGTTCCATCCGGAAAAATAAAACCGGTTTTTTGATTGTATAATGGTGTAGCTCTTGCCGCCGAAATTCTCCAGTTCATACAGCACCACCCGGTAACCGGGAGGAACCGTTAAAGAACTCAAGGCCTTGTCGGGGAAACCCAACTGCGACATATTGCTGTATCTCCCCGGGGGAACAATAACCGACTGTCCCCTGAAATCGGCATCTACATAAATGACCACTCTTTCATTGTCCTGCTCATACGGGTTGTTGTTGTTATTGTTATAACCCGTTTCTTCAATGATCAATGAACCGATCCGGTTATTCAATGTGCTGGAAAGACAATTGGAATTCTCCGTGACGAGATAATAAGGGCCTGAGAGATACTCGCTGTTGATAAACACCTTCGCGCGGAGATTGGAAGGTATCTCGATGGAAGAAATATCATATTTGAGCAATCCTAACTTATCCCCCTGGTAACTTCCCGGTGCGAGGCGAAGACTGTTGCCCTGGAAATTACAATCGGTATACACAGTGGCATAATTCCCGTTCGCGACATGATAAGGATTATTCGGTTGTCTGGGTTTGTATTCGATCACCAGGGAGCCGATCTTATCGTTCTGCGCACTTCCAAGGCAACTCTGGTCGGATTCAAACGTGTATGAATTACCCCAAAGGTTGGTGTTGCTCACATAAGCCCTCACCCGAAGGTTACCATGTATGATAAAAGAAGAGATATTATATTCCAGCAAACCCAGCTGGCTGCCATTATAGGAACCCGGCCGTAGACTTTGTGAATATCCCCTGTAATAGCAATCATTGAAAAAGTTGATATAGTCATTTTGCCCGTAATTATTGTTATTGGGTTCAATATGACTGCCTTCCACTATCACCGAGGAGGCCATATTCTTCCATTCCGGCTCCAGGCAAGACACATCGGATGTAAAGGTCTTTGAGCGGCCGGCAAAATTATCGTGTTCATAAATAGTGATTTTTAACCCGGAAGGTATCCGCATGGAAGAAAGCTTGTCATTGTCGATCTTCATCTGGCGGGTCCCGTAGCGCCCCGGCTCGAGATTACTGTATTGTCCGCTGTAGTTGCAACGTTCGTAAAGCGTTATATAATTCTGGGCGGTCAAAGAGATGGAAAAGGAAAAAATACATGCAAAGAGTATTAATTTCCTGGGCATAAAGCTTGTTTTAATTGATTCATTACAGGAGAAAGTTAAGTTTTTTGGATGAAATTCATCTGGCTCCCTTCCTCCATGGATAATCATTTGTATGATGAATGAATCACAGATAAAGGATATCTGTGACCGCACTTCTCCGATCGAAAGTCCTTTTACATTATGTTTCCTTCAGTCTCCGCCACTGAACTAATGCTGGCAGCTAAATGCTCGTCCATGCCAGGGAGCGGGATAAGTGGCGACTTCCAATGTGCATCCCGCGTTATCATACACATGAATGGTTATATAGGAGACGAGAATTTCGTCACAATACTGAGTGCCTTTCGCGCATTTATAGAGTTGTCGTGTTTCCCTCTTAATGTACCTGCCGGTCTCGTATTCTTCGATGTCATCGTCCGTGTTATAATTCGGGTTTTTATTTACTTTATCAATAATATCCTTGTCGGTCTGTCCATTTTTCCATCTTCTTGACTTCTCCGGCGTACAATCCGACATCCCGGGTTCGGGGTCCATGGAATAAAAAAACTTTTCGCATTTTGCATTCTTATAGAACTTATAAATGGTGCCGTTGACGGTATCCTTTCTCAGGAAAAAACCTTCTTTGAAAGAGGTATCGGCCGTTCCTTTATTGGCCGAATCTTTTTTGGTGGAGTCTTTTTTGGTAGAATCTTTTTGATTGGCAGCCCCGTTCATCGGGATGTCAGCCCCTCTCTTAAAAAGCAACCTAAGGTTTGCAGCGGTAAATGTGTTCACTCCAAAACTGCAGGGTACGGGCTGCCCAAATATGTTTTTGCCCGTGAAGGAATACATTCCCCTTTCTCCTTTGGTAGCACCGCCATAGATAATATTGCCGTTGACATCTTGCGGAAGAACCCACAATTTCTTTTTTCCGGGGTCCAGGAATCCGACAAAATCATTCACCGGGTCGGGTCGGTTGTACCGGGGAAGCACATCGTCTGGTAAAGCGTTTACCGCACCGCTGATGCTCCGATAGAGATCATGCTGCAGGCTCCTGCACTTAGGAGTACCTTCTGCATAAATGCGCATCATGGCCAGTTGAAGCAATAGGTTGTTAATCATGGGACCCTTTCTTTTATCGTATCCTGCCATCTCGGCCCGCATTTGAATATTATCTGCGAATTCTTTCAGCATTTCATAATCAACCGGGTAGCTGGCTTTGTTCATCAATACGTCACGTAAAGGATCCATGGCAGCCTGTTCGGCCATAAAAGTACAGTCCCAGGTTTCCATTTTTTTCGGATCGGTTACCAGTGACCGTAACAGGTTAGCATTATACTTCTTGGTGGTTTCCACGTCACCGTCATTATTCGAGGACCATAGATTTTGAAGAATAGTGGCAGCATTCTGGCGATTAGCACTCCCTGTTTTATCATTGGGCTGCGACTGTGCGAAATTCTTGAGGTCGGACTTCAAAGCCTCCACCCAATTATTATATTCATCCGATGTGCGCAGGCATCGCATTTGCCGTTCCACGGGATCACTGATGTCCCTAGGGTCGACCTTTACTGTTGCCAGCAGATCGAATTGACCGAGCGTTATACCGGTGATCAGCCGTTGAAAATGTGCCTCGCCATTTGGGTCAGGCGAAAGAGGAATGATTTGATGATCGCCTCCCTGTACTTTAACGATCTGCGAGGTAGTGTTCGTAAGCTCCAGGGCGGGGTTATGCATTTGTGGGGAAGAAAGACCCCGGATGGTGCCATTTAATAAAGTGGTTTCATCTTTCTTGAGATTATTTTTCTGGATCTTATATTCCGCTGAAATTTTTTCGTACGTAAAACTGATCGATTCTGACGGTGAGCCAGCCTGTCGGGGGCGTGCTGTGATGGTGCCAGGGCCGATGCTCACATTGGGCGGCAATGCCACGATCATTTCCCGGGGTGAGCTGCACATCGGCTCCACGGTCATTTTCTGTCCATTTTTATCTGTAACCTGCGCCTCATATTTGTTCATATCCGCATTGGGAGAGCGAAAAACTGCAAACGGTTCTCCTTGTTCAATCAAGGGGTTCTGCAGTTGTATCGTGGGGCTGGAAGTGGGGGTGTTGAGCAGGTTGACCAACATGATCGGGATGATGGACGCCCCGATATTCTTACCATTGTCCAGTAATTCGAGCTCGGGGAGATTACCTCCCATGTTGCTGATATTGCGGGGAACAGTGAAATTGAATTGGTTGCTTTGGTTTTCTTTCAACAGGTCATGAAGGGTCATTTCCATTCCGGGGAGCTGCAGGGTCAATGCCGACAACTTTTGCAAATTCTGTTGCCGCTCTCCTTCGGTTTTTCCTTCCGGGGTTACAGAAACAGTACCTGTTATATGATCCCCTTGCCGCAGATCATCGGGCAAAGTGACATGTACAGCTCCTTGCGGGGTTTTAAAATCACTCACTACCATGCCATTAATGGATTGAGCCATTTGGGCTGAGCCGCCGGTGGATATTAAGAGCGCAGCGGCTATTGTTATACTACTGACAAAAAGGGTAAGCGTGTTTCTCATAAAAAGCAGTTTGTTACCAAGTTTAAGGATTTTTCGACTTCCCGTCAAATTGTTTTTTGGTAATCAAACGTTAACATAAAGATAGCCGTCATCGTTGCGAAAATTGCAATCCCGGGTGTCTGCCTTCTTCCATGATGTATCTTTAATGATCAAACCATCGGCCTTCATGAAAAAAGGAATTATCCTCCTGGCTTTTGCCAGCCAGTTTTTCCCGGTTTATGCCCAGAGAAACGATTTTGATAAATACCCCGTTTACAATGGTCACGATCTGGGTCTGAATTATTCTTCCCGGTCATCCACATTTCGCATCTGGGCACCCGGCGCGGAAAAAGTTCAACTGTTGATCTATGAAAAAGGAGAGGGTGGCCAGCCACTAAAGATCATACAGATGCTGGCTTCGGTGCAGGGAACCTGGACAGCGAGTATGGAAGGAAACCAGGAAGGAAAATTTTATGTATTCCGGGTATTAAGGAATGACAAATGGTATGATGAAGTGCCCGATCCTTATGCCAAAGCGGTGGGAATAAATGGCAAAAGAGCGATGGTCATCGATCTAAAAAAAACGAACCCCGGGGGATGGGAACGTGACAAAATCCCTTCTTTCTCCCGAGCCACCGACGCTATCATCTATGAATTACATATAAGTGATGCCAGCATAGCGAAGAATTCGGGTATACACAACAAGGGAAAATTCCTTGGGCTTACAGA
Organism: uncultured Chitinophaga sp.; assembly: GCA_964431095.1. Classification (GTDB taxonomy): domain Bacteria; phylum Bacteroidota; class Bacteroidia; order Chitinophagales; family Chitinophagaceae; genus JJ008. The sequence goes on from CAYSIU010000007.1 coordinate 15,775, forward strand.
GGGCGGTACAAAAAACAAAGAGGGATTGGCTACCGGTCTCGATCATTTGAAAGAATTAGGAGTTACTCATATTCACCTGTTACCCTGTTTTGATTTTAATTCCGTGGATGAAACAAAGCCGGATGCAAACTATAACTGGGGATACGACCCGCTGAATTATAATGTTCCCGAAGGTTCCTATTCCAGCAACCCTTATGACGGGATCACCAGGATCTGGGAGTTCAAGCAACTCATCAAAACCTTTCATGAAAATGGGTTGAGGGTCATTATGGACGTTGTGTACAATCATACTGCCGCTGCGGAGAGCTCAAATTTCAATCAGCTGGTGCCGGGATATTATTACCGGCAAACGAAAGAAGGAAAATTTTCCAATGCGACTGCCTGCGGCAATGAAACTGCCAGTGAAAGACCCATGATGCGAAAATTCATGTTGGAATCTATGAAATACTGGGTGCAGGAATACCACGTGGATGGTTTCCGGGTTGACCTGATGGGTGTACACGATATCGAAACCATGAATCTCATTTCGAAAGAGCTGCATAAAATAAAACCCGGAATTCTTTTATACGGGGAAGGATGGACGGCAGGCACATCACCCTTGCCAGATTCATTGCGGGCGCTAAAACAGAATGCTGCGAAATTGGATCATATTGCGGTATTCAGCGACGATATCCGGGATGCCATCAAAGGCAGCGTGTTTGATTATAAGGACAGGGGCTTTGCAAGCGGCAAGCCGGGAATGGAAGAAAGCATCAAATTTGGCATTGTGGCATCCTGTCCGCATCCGCAAGTGGATTACGGCAAAGTGAATTATTCGAAAAAACCTTACGCGGCACAACCCTATCACACGATCACTTATTGTGAATGTCACGATAATCATGTATTGTGGGATAAATGGGCGATCTCGGCGCCGGAGGCGGGAGTGGAGACGAGAAAACAGATGCAGGAACTGGCCCTGTCCATTGTACTCAGCTCCCAGGGTATTTCTTTTTTGCACGCGGGGACAGAATTCTTACGAAATAAGAAGGGCGTGGAAAATTCTTTTGCATCACCCGACAGCATCAACGCGATTGACTGGGACCTGAAAACAATAAACAAAGATGTATTTGATTATGTAAGGATGCTGATCAAAATGCGCAGGGAACACCCGGCATTCAGGATGGCTGCTACGAAAGATATTGCAGCAGGGATCCGGTTCCAGGATCATCTTCCAGCCGGTATCATCGTCTATACGATCGATGGAAACAGGGTCGGCGACAAGTGGAAGAGAATACTGGTTTGTTTTAATGGTACTCATACCCTGCAAACGGTATCAACAGGAAATAATAATTGGTTTACTTTTATCCGGGATAACCGGTTCGTAACAGCACAGATAGTTAATAAAGTGATGACCCTGCAGCCTTATAGCTGCAGTTTACTCTATATGAAGTAAGCGATGAAACAAAGCTGTCTTTTAGTCTTCCTTTCATTATTTTCATTACCGGTAATTGCCCAGCAGGGAGATGAATTGCTGGTATACTCGGTGAAAGGAATGGTGACATCCGTATACAGGCAGGAGGAAACAGTGGTAAAAGTCGGCAAGGTATTGCTGCCCGGTACCCTGATCAAAACACAGAAAAATGCATCCCTGACAATGCTTTGCAAAAAAGGGAACCCACTTTGTCTCAATAAGGAAGGCGTTTTCCCCATCAGCAACTGGAAAGACTCCTGCAGGAGCACCAGTCAATCGCTGCTTTCCAACTACTTCAGTTATATCTGGAGTCAATTTTATACTTATAGCCCGGAATACAAGGAAGAAATGGCAAAAAAGAACGAATTAGCTGTCAGCAGGGGACAGGGCCCTTTCCGGGACGAGTGGCGTCCCACCACCAAGATCAGCATCAAATTCAGCCCCGGTATGGACACGGTGAATTATGGTGGGGGTAAATTCCCACTCTCCTGGACCTGCTTTGATTTTAGGGGCAAATATCTTTTTTCGCTTTATGCTGCAGGTAAACTGATCTTCAAAGACAGTGTTCGAAATAGTTATATCTCCATTGAACAATTCAAAGACCTGCTGGAACCGGGCAAAAGTTACCGCTGGACGGTCAGCGCACCCGGGTCAAAACCGATCAGGAAGAGAATACTGAATTGTGTGCAGCCGGAAAAAATCAAACTATATATCGACAACCTGCTTTTGCCATTGGGGATACCGGAGGATTCCGCTTCGCAGTATTTCAGGGTGGCATACCTGTTGGAGAAAAAACATTATCTCGCTGATGCCCTTACGTGGTACCAAAGGGCGACGGCCAGTAACCCGGAAATTGAACTATACCGTGACAGGTTCATCCGTTTCAGAAATGAGTTCTGGATAAGATAAACGATCTTCACAATGGGGCAATAAAAAAGGGGCCTGGAAAATAAGCCCCTGATATACTGACCGAGGTCATCAATAACGACCGTCTTTTTTATCCTGTGAACGACCTATCGCATAACCAATACCACCCCCGATAATACCACCGACAACACCGCCGGCTACCCGGTTGCGTTTATTGATGACGGCGCCTAATATGATTCCTGTACCACCCCCTATTGCCGAATATTTGGCGGCCTTGCTCCAGCCTCTTTTCTTACTGCTGTTCCCTGTATGAGTGGAAGCAGAACTCATGGTACCAGATGTTCTTTTCGAACGGGCCGCCACCGGTTGTTGTGCCGGCATTGTTCCACCGGGATGATACGATACATTCGGGTCCAATCTTTCATTCATGGCCTTCCATGCTTGGAACTGGGCCAACCCGGCCGTATCATCAGCCGAGAATGAATTCAACCCATTCGGATTCATCATGGGTTTGTCGTTACATGCGATCATCACTGCAGTGATCACTGCAACGATGCTGATAATGGATAATATTCTTTTCATAACTGTAAGTTTTAGTGAATAAAATAAATTCCAACCCTGTTAGGACAGAAAAAATGCCAGAGAAATGCCCTTTGTTAAGAAGCCCCCGCTTTCAATTTTAACCCACTGTGGATAAGGGAATTATTTACCTGATCTTTTAACAAAAAACAGGTTCCGGCAAGAACCTGCATCCTGTTCTACAGGTATGAGAAATGCAGAAATCCTTAATTATCAGATTAAAAAAATGACTATCAAACAATAAATGCCAAATGAAATCATTTGCTGCTTTCTGAATAAATCTTCCGGCATATAAAATAACCGGTTAATGACTCGGCTAATAACCAGACGACAACCCAGATAGCAGTGCCATGGGTATCAAAATCACTAACACCACAGACCAAAGAGGCC